>JANLSI010000825.1:0-15113 GCA_031362345.1 Pseudomonadota bacterium | reverse complement strand
GCCACAGGAAGTAACTGCCCGCCTCGGGCAGTTGATCAATATGCCCGGCATAAAGCCAACTACGTCGCCACAGCGTGGCGCGCTCGAGCGCGAAGAACGCCGGATCGGTATAGCGCCCAGGCGCTAACGCAGGCAAGGGTGGGAAGTCGACAGGCGGTGCAGTGCGCGCGCGCTCGGCAGCCGTGCGAGCGCTCCATTGCTGCACGGTGTCGGGGGTCATGGCGTAGCTTGGTGTCGTCATCGCACAGTGTACTGTCGCTGCTTAGTCACCCTATTGCGGGTCCGCACTCGGCGGCTTTTCGCCCAAAGCCTTCACACCGTTGTGGCCGCCAGACCTTCGAGCAAAGGCCAGTTCCACTGGGTGGACATGGCGCTCTGCGGAGAATAGTGCTCGTGCGGATTACAGGGATAGAGCACCACATGACTGGCGCCGGCGGCCTCGAAAGCGGCGAGGCGTTGGCGTATCGCCTGGGCATCGCCCCAGGCGCAGATCTCGTCTATCAAGCGATCGCTGCCGTTGTTGGCCCAATCGGTCGGTGCGAAACCCAGCCGCGCCCAAGCCTCGTGATAAGGCGGCAGGGACAGGTAGAAGGCACAAGCGCGTCGCGCTAGATCACGCGCTTGGTGCGGGTCAGTTTCCAACACGCAGCGCACCACGACATGCAATTCCAGATCGGGACCGAGCACGGCACGCGCCTGACGCACCGCGGCCAAGGGTTGCAGAAACAAGAGCGCGCCGTCGGCCATCTGACGCGCGACTTTGAGCAAGCCTGGCCCGTGGCCTGCCACAATCACGGGTGCTGCCAGTGCCGCGCGCGGGCTCTCGATCGGCGCGGACCGTAAGCGTGCCAGATAGCTGCGCATCTTCGGCACCGGTTTTACCCACGCATGACCGCGCGGCTCCACCAGTACCGGATGTGACACGCCGAGACCAAGACTGAAGCGCCCGCCGGAAAATTCGGCCAAGGTGTTGGCCGCCTGTGCCGCCGAATCGGCATCGTGGGCGTAGACATTGGCGATGCCACTTGAGACCTTGATCCGTTCAGTCTTGGCGAGCAGGTAACCGCTGGTCGCGAAGGGCTCGCGACCAGCGATCTCAGGCAGCCATAATTCGTGATAGCCAAGCGCTTCCATGCGCCGCACATTCTCAACAAGCTCCTGGCCGCGCGTGCCTTCAGTCCATTGCAGCAAGCCTAAAGGTGCATTCATGGCGTGGCCTCTCTGATCGGGACGAGGTGGTGATTAATCATCGGAACGCTGGCATTACTTCCTTGCTCATGAGTTCAAGGTGTTCGTCGCTCCAACTCGGATGCATGCCCGGCGGCACGGCCCAAGTATAGAAACGGTTGGTGCCAGTTTTCACCACATAATCCTTGATCATGTCGATGGCCTGCGCGGGTGTGACGATGTAACAGTCATTGGTCTCGATCGCTTGACGCGTGGCCGTCACCGGCTTGATGAAGCCCATGCCGGCCTTGGCGAACCACTCGCCATAGCAGTTCTGTTGATAGGCCAGGTGATTGACGGCCTCAGCCCAGCGCTTGTTGGGATCGCGCGTGACATGCAACCAGGCGTAACCGGCCGCCACTTCGTAATCATCAGGGTTGCGACCACAAGCCACGAGTTCGTCGCGATAGACCTTGGTGAAAGGCCCGACCGGTCCGACCGCGATGTAGCCTGCGCCAACCCGCGCCGCGCGTTTGACCGCGACATTGCTGAAGCCTGCGATCCACAGCCGCGGATTCTTCTGCACCGGCATCGGACGCAGTTGGATGTCTTGGTACTGGTGGTACTTGCCCTTGAAGCTGAAACGTTCGCCGGCGAACAGGCGTTGGATGATCTCGATGCCCTCGTCCATGCGCTGGCCGCGAGTCTTGGGATCGACGCCCCAGGCGGCGAGTTCCTCGACCTTGTAACCCACCCCGAGCCCGAGTTCGAGACGCCCGCCGGAGATCACATCAAGGGTCGCCGCGTCTTCTGCGACGCGCAACGGGTCGTGCAAGGGCAGCAGCAGTACGCTGGTGCCGATGTGGACTTTCTTGGTCAGCGCTGCGATCGCACAGCCGATCGCTAACATCGACGGCGAGTAGCAATCGTCGAGGAAATGATGTTCGGACAACCAGATGTCATCGAAGCCGGCCGCTTCGGCGCGCACCATGTGATCGAAACAGGCATGGTAGAGCTCAGTGTTGTCGCGCTGCCATTGCGGCGGATTCCGAAAGTCATACCACAGGCCGAAGCGCAGTTTCTTGTTGCTCATGGGATCAACTCCAGAATGTGGGGCGCCGCCGCGCAATCGGCGGCGCTCAAGCGGAAGGGGCGGCTCAGGCGGCCTTGGCCAGTGCGCGGTTGACGCGCGGCATGACCTGTTCGGCCATCAGCACCATGGACTTCTTCATATTGGCCTGGTCCTGCCAATCGTGGGCGGCATACAGCAAGGTGCCGAACTCGCCGATTTGATCGCGTAGCGCCAGCACCTTGCGTGCCACGGTTTCCGGACTGCCATGTATAACGCAGGCATCACGCACGGCGCTGGCCGTGAGCTTGTCTGGATCGTCACCACGGTGGGCAACGAAAGGTGCCTTGTATTTGGAGCGATCGAAAATCTTGAACAGATATTCGTAGTAGTAGTCGTAGGCGCCATCGGCCTTAGTGACGAAGGCTTCGGCCTCGGCATCGGTGTCAGCCACGTAGACACTGCGCGCGACGCGCCAGATGGATGGGTCGGTGGCATGACCAGCGGCCTTGGCGGCGGTCGCATAGGTCGGCCAGTGGGTCATCGCCGACCAGCTCGCAATGAAATTGGCGGTGACCGGGATATAGCCGCGCCCGCCGGCGAAAGCCAAGGAATCGGAATAGGGGCTCATGGCCGATACCGCTACCGGCGGGTGCGGTTTCTGAAACGGCTGAGGCACATAGCCGAGCTTGATGTCGTGCTGGGTGAACTTCGACATGTCGATGTTCCAGTACTTGCCCTTCAGGTCATAGGGCGGCTCGGTGGTCCACATCGCCAGCATCATGTCGAGCGCTTCGATCATCATCGCCTTGCGATCTTTATCGACCACGTCGAACAAGGCAAAGTCCGACGCCAGTCCGCCCGGCCCCACCCCCATGATGAAACGGCCATTGCTCAAATGGTCGAACATCGCGGCCTGGCCGGCGCTCACCGCCGGGTGATACTGCGGCAGGCACATCACACCGGTCGCGAATTTGATCTGCTTGGTGCGCGCAATGAGGTTGGCATGGAACATCAGCGGCGAGGTGATCTGCTCGACCGCCGAAGAATAATGTTCGCCGATCCAGGCTTCGGAAAAACCCAGCTGGTCGGCCAGGACAACGGCGTCAGTGTCCTCTTGCAGCGTCTGGTGATAATCGCTATCGATGTGATGCAACGGCATCATGAAATAACCGAGCTTCATGGTTCTCCCCTGTTGGTGTGCGGTGGCGCCACGCTAACCGTGAGGTTCCCGAGTGTCAACAATGGCCAGCCCGCGCTTGTCCGTGCGACCCATCCGCCCACGCTTGTCCTCACGACCAGGCCCTACGAAGCCGCTGACATGTCCTGCACTTGTAGGTGCGAATTTATTCGCACACGCTTGCGCTTGAGCGAAGCGCTGGCGTCAACACACCCACACTATCGAGTAGTCAAAATTGATCATCATCCCCGTCGAAACCCTCCAGCATGAGATCAAGGTTCTGAGCTTCGATCAATACGGCACGGTGGTCGACATGCAGGGCGGCTTGGTCGAATTCGTCACACCCTTTTTGCATGACAAGGGCTGGCCGGGGCGGCCCGATCAATTCGTGACCTGGTGGCGGCGTACGCACTTCGAGAACTCGATGATCGATACACTGTGCGACCGTGGGCACACGCCCTATCGCGAAATCGGCCGACGCGCGGTGAGCTATACGATGGAGCGCGCCGGTATTACCTTCAGTGACGACGAGGCCCAGCTGCTGGTGGCGGCCATCGAGCATCTAGCGCCTTTTCCAGAAGTACCGCCGGCGCTGGCGCGACTCGCCACGCGTTATCGCCTCGCGATTTTCTCCAACGGCGATCGCGACATGCTCGAAGCGGCCAAACCTTACCTAGGTCATCGCTTCGACGCTACGATTTCGGTGCAGGAGGCCGGCTGCTTCAAGCCGCACCGGCGCAGCTATGAAACCGCAGCGCGCATTCTCGAAGTTGCACCCCACGAAATCCTGCACGTCGCGAACCACGCCTTTGATTGCATAGGTGCCAGCGCCGCCGGCCTGCGCGCGGCCTTCATCGACCGGCGTGGTCGTCCCTATGGCCAGACACCCCACTTAGCCGCCCTCACGGTGACCTCGATGACTGCGCTCGCCGATGTGCTGCTTGCCTAGCGATCAGCCAGTACGCAGACTATCGGCACAATTCACGACACCACCAACGAGGGGAAAAAATGATGGCGAAAAAAACCGCCCAGGGCTTGAATGTCGGCGTGTTCCAGGTGATGGCAGACATGCACAACGGCGACCCAGCCGTGATCGCGAAATGTGCCGAGGACCTCGGCTTCTCGTCCTACTGGGTGCCGGAGCACACCGTCATTCCGCAGGGTTCCGCTGACGTCTATCCTGGCAAACAGGCAGACGAGCCGGCCCCGGATTATTTGTTCAAGATGCCTGACCCTTACATCGCGCTGGCACGCGCGTCCGCGACTACCAAGACCATCGGCCTCGGCACGGGCGTTTCGCTGATCCCCGAACGCAATCCCCTGCTGACGGCCAAGGAAGTCGCCAGCATCGATCACTACTCCGGCGGTCGTATGATGCTCGGCATCGGTGCCGGCTGGAACGAAGCAGAATGCCGCGTCATGGGCGGCGATTTCGAGCATCGCTGGAGCCAGACCAAGGAATCCATCGAAGTCATGAAGAAGCTGTGGAGCGGCGACTATGTCGAGCACCATGGTAAGTATTATGACTTCCCGCCAGTCATCTGCTTGCCGCGCCCGGCGCGACGCCCCAATCCGCTGGTCTTGCTCGGCTCCATCGGTTCACCGCTGGTTTTCAAGCGTACCGTTGAATGGGGCGATGGTTGGCTGCCCTTCTCGGTCGATCTGACTGAGATAGCCAACGGCCGCGCACAACTGACCAAACTCGCCAAGGCCGCTGGCCGCGATCCGGCCAGCATCGACGTGACGCTGTTCGCGCCCGGCGGATTTTTCTGCAAGCCCAGCGAACTGGCGGAAGTTGCCAAGGCTGGCGCCAACGGTGCGGTACTGTGGCTTCAGGGTCAGAACGAGGCCGATCTCGTCGCCGAGCTGAAGGAACTCGCCGCGAAGATTTTCTAGACAAGCACAGCCTTGTGGGTGCGCATAAATTCGTACCTGCAAGGACGCAGCTCGAATGCAACCGGAGTGACGGCCATGGCTTACCAACACCTCAAGATCGAGCGTCGCAACCACGTCGCGGTGGTGACCTTCAATCGCCCTGAGCGCGCCAATGCGCTCAATTTCGAAAACCTGTCAGAAATTGAACATTGTGCTCTGGCCTTCCGCGAGGATGCCGACACGCGGGTCGTGATCTTCACCGGCGCCGGCAAGCATTTTTCGGCGGGCGCCGATCTAGTCGATTTCCCCGACGAACTTACCTACCCGCTGGTGGTGCGGCGCCGGCGCTTTCGCATTGGCGAGCGCGCTTTGCACGCCGTGCTTGGCATCGATCAGATCACCATCGCAGCCTGGAACGGTGGCGCCATCGGTGGCGGCGCGTGTCTGGCAACCGCAGCAGATTTCCGCATTGGCGCCTCGGACTGCTTCATCCAATATCCCGAAATCGATCTCGGCATGAATCTCATGTGGCAGAGCCTGCCACTGACCGTGCATCTGCTCGGACCGACCCGCGCCAAACGCCTGGTGATCGGCGGTGAACGTGTCCATGCCGAGACCTTGTTGAATTGGGGATTGCTCGAAGAAGTGGTGCCACCACCCGCGCTCCTAGCCCGCGCTGAGGCGTTCGCCACCCCCTATGTCAACAAGTCACCGGTCGGCGCGCAGATGATCAAGCGCAGTATCAATCAAGTCGTCGGCGCGCTCGACCGTGCACTCATGCACATGGATGCCGATCAGAATTTGTTGACCCATACCGGCGCGGATCAGAAAGCCGCAGCCGCAGCCTACGCAGCCAAGACCACACCGACATTCACCGGCGATTGATCTGCCCCGTCGCGCAGCAGGAGACGCTGCCCATGTCCATGTCCCCCGACGCCGTCATCGACACGCGTTTCTTCGGTCACCCGCGCGCCCTGGGTACGCTTTTCTTCACCGAGTTGTGGGAGCGCTTCAGCTATTACGGCATGCGCGCGATCCTGATCCTGTTCATGACCGCGTCGGTGCAAATCGGCGGATTGGGTTTCGACGTCGGCACGGCGGGTGCGGTCTACGGGCTCTATACCGGTATGGTCTACCTCGCCTGCCTGCCGGGCGGCTGGCTGGCGGACCGCCTGCTCGGCGCGCGGCGCGCGACCGTAATCGGTGGCTCCGTCATCATGGCCGGCCATCTGTGTCTGGCCCTGCCGCTGACCACGAGCTTTTATCTTGGTCTGGTACTGATCGTGATCGGCACCGGTCTGCTCAAACCCAATGTCAGCACCCTGGTCGGGCAACTCTATGGGGCGGAGGACCGGCGCCGAGATGCGGGTTTCTCGCTCTATTACATGGGCATCAACGCCGGCGCTTTCCTCGCGCCCCTGGTGTGCGGTGCACTGGCGCAGGGAGAAGGCTTTCGCGCGCTGCTCACCGCCTGGGGAATAGCGCCAAGCTTAGCCTGGCATTTCGGCTTCGGTGCGGCGGCGGTCGGTATGGCCTTCGGACTCGCGACCTATTTGCGCGGTAGTGCGCAATTCGGCAGCGCTGGTTTGCCGCCGATCGCGTCAGAGGCGCGCGCGCAAGCGTCGCGCATCGCGTGGCGCGGTGGCCTGGCATTGCTCGGGCTAATCGCCGTGGTAATGGCGCTGGTGGTCAGCGGCGCCATTACCATCACAGCCGCGGGTCTCGGCACTGTCTTCGGCCTGGCCCTGCTCGCGATCACGATCGCATTCTTCCTGTGGATATTTTTGCGCAACGACTGGAGCTCCGCCGAGCGCCGCCGGCTGTGGATGGTGCTGGCACTGTTTCTTGGTGCGACCGCGTTCTGGTCTTTGTACGAACAGGGTGGCTCGACGCTCACGCTGTTCGCCGAACGCAACACCGATACGAGCTTGCTCGGCTATGACTTCCCGGCCAGCTGGATGCAGTCGCTGAACCCGATCTACATCATTTGCGGATTAGCGCCAGCCTTTGCTTGGCTATGGCTGCGGCTCGGCACACGCGAGCCATCCAGCACCGCCAAGTTTGCGCTCGGGCTAGCGTTTATGGCGGCCGGCTATGGGGTCATGATCGTGGCGGGCAGCATCGCCCAGAGTGGTGTGCGGGTCAGTCCGATGTGGTTGGCGGTAATGTATTTCTTACACACCCTGGGGGAAATGTGTTTAAGCCCAGTGGGTTTGAGCGCGATGACCAAGCTGGCGCCGGCACGCATCGCCAGCCTCACGATGGGCGTGTGGTTTCTGGCGAGTTCTATCGGTTCTTATCTAGGCGGGCGGGTAGCAAGCCTGTATGACAGCCTGGGACTTGCGCAGATTTTCGGCGCCCTAACCGGCTTCGCGGTAGTAGCGACCGTGGTGATGGCCCTGCTCGTAAGGCCGTTGCAGCGCCTGCTTGAAGGACGTCACGGCGTGTAAACCAGCAGACGCGCGCTCCCCCGCCGCGAGTCACGACTGGAGTTGAGGTTAGTTCGAATGGCAGGCTATACCCTTAATGGCATTCCGCTTCGGCGCCCTCGCCTTCCTTCTCCTCTTCTTCCTTCGCATCCTTGCTCTTGTTCCCATCGAGCATAGCCAGGACTGAGTCGATGGTCGGGTTTTGGAACAGACCGCTGACAAACGTGCCGGTCTGGGAAGTTGCATCGAATAGCGGGTCACTCAGCAGTTCGGCGCAGCCCGTGCAGGTAGTGGAGGTGACCTTAGCGACGCCACCGAGGCCCAGGAACAAGGCGTCGGTATTAGCCACGCTACCGACACGCAATTGGATGTCGATGGATTCGACCGTGAGTTCACCGAAGGAGGCGATGGAGGCGAATGCGCCGCCGCTGCCGCCGCCGTTCATCTCGATGAACTCGGAGTTCACATCCAGGGATTTCACGCCAAGGATGACGGCAATGGGCGCATCCAGCTGCGGAAGCGTCGTGCTGTCCTGGTCACCAGGAATGAATCTGCTGAGGATATCGAAACTGCCCGTCGGCACGATATCGCTACCCGTACCCGCAGTCAGGCTGACCAGGCCGCTGCCGTGCGCAAGTATCTTCGCACTCTCAACGCCGACCAGCGCAGCGTAAGCGCCGTTCGTCGAACCGCCCTGCACGACTACGTTTTCGGCTTCTACCTCCAACTCGTTAGCCCTGATCAGGATTGGCCGCGTATCCGCCACGACGTTGACGAAACCTTCACCGACTTCGCGCTGACTGGCGTCGCCGCCGGGCGCGTTGGCAAACAAGCGCAGGAATCCACCGGTCAGAATATTGCCTTTGATATCGATGGAGCGACCGGCTTCGAGGGTCAGTTTGCCGCCCTTGGCAATGATGTTAGTGCCTTCAGGAATGAAGATATCGTTGCTGGCCTGCAAGGTCAGCGCGCCGCCGCCATTCAGGAAATTGACGACCGCCGGGATCGAGACCGCCAGATCGTCGGCAGCACTGCTGCCAAAACCAATACCATCGACTGCCTGAGTTTTGCTGCCGTCGAGTAAATCGAGGCGCCCGGCGTTGGCCAGGCCGTCGACCTTCGCCTGCGGGCTGCTGATTAACACCCGCTCGCCATCTAAAGCGAAGGCTGAGCCGCTGCCGATAAAATCGCCCGGCGCACCAACGAAGCTGTTGCCGTTGGTGATGGCGCCTACCGGCAGTCCGCGCGCAGCATTCAAATAGGTCACTGCGCCGGCGTTGCTGTTGAACCGGTTGGTAAATAACACATGGTTGCCTGACGTCAGTCTCAACATCCCGTGATCGAAGTCTTCATTTTGCTCGGAGCCAACAAAGTCTCCGGCAAAGCCACCGACCAGACTATTTTTTGCCGTGACCCGACCGACCGGACGCTCGCCTGGTTTAAACCAGGTAATGGCGCCGCGCGTTCCGTTCCAGTTGGGTGTGAAGACTGCCGCGAATGCAGGCGAGGTCGTGCCGGGCGGAAGGAAGACGCCGTTATTGAAAAAATCGACCTGGCCAGAGAAGCCGTTACCCACCCCATCGCCGGCAAAGCTGCCGACCAGGCTATTGGCTGGAGAGATCTCGCCAACCACCTGCTCACCTGGGGTGAACCAGGTGATCGCGCCGCGGGCTCCGTTCCAGTTCGGCGTGAATATCGCCCCGAGCTCGTTATTCGGTCCGTAGGTCGCGAGCACCTCGCCAAAGCCGTTGACCGCGAAGCCACCCACCCTGTCGCCGTCAAAAGTGCCCACCAGACTGTTGTTGGCATTGATGCGGCCGGCAAACGCCGTGCTCGTGCCGAGGAAATTACCGGTATTCATATCGACCATGGTGATCGCGCCGGCGTCCGCAACCGCACCATTGTCCCAATCGGGACTGAAAATGGCTTGCACGTTCTGGGTCACAAAACGTTGATTGGAACCTACCGAGTCTCCCGCCCGGTTGCCGACCAGGCTGTTCGCCGCGCTCACTACGCCCGTGGGCGGGTCGGCCACATCGATGAAGGTCACGGCGCCGCGGGTGCCGTGTCTGCTGGTCAACAGCAAGTGGCCATTACCACTAAAAAAGTTGCCCGGGAAATTGGCACCTACGCGGTCGCCCGTGGTGGTGTCGCCACTGGTGGCACCCACCAGGCTGATTGCGGGCCTGACAACGCCCTTCACACCCGCGGTGATACTGCCGAAGGTGACTGCACCGGCGTTGTTGTTGAAGCTGGGCGTGCGCACCATATAGACATTGGTGCCGGGCACCGGATTAACGCCAAACTCGCCAACGTGGTCGCCCGGGTTGGCGCCAACCTGGCTATTAGCGCCAACCAAGCTATTGGCCGGACCGACCGTGCCGACCAGATTGCCACTGCCATTCCAAAACGTGACGGCACCACGGCCGTTATTCCAATCGGAATGCACGATCAGGACGTTACCGTTGTTCAAGAACTGTTCGAAGCCGCTGCCAATCGCGTCATCGGCGTTGTTGCCGACCAGGCTGGGTGCGGTAATTGAGTTCACCGCCCCTTTAGCCGGAGCGCTGGGCAAGAAGGTGGTAATTGCGCCAGCGTTGACCGTGGCGCCGTTGTCCCAGTCCGGACTGCGCACTACCACGCGGGTAATCGCGCCGAAACTGCGGGTAAAAATATCGCTGTTGTTGCGCCCGATGCCGTCACCGACCGTCGACCCTAAGAGGCTGTTGCTTGCGTCGATGGGACCGCTAGGCGTGCTGACCGCCGGGTCGAAGAAGGTCAAGGCACTCTTGCCGCCGTCAAAGTTTGCCGTGCGCGCGTACCAGAGATTGCTCGTGCCCGAAACAAACCGCATGTCGACCAGACCAACGCCGTCGTCGGCATTGGCGCCAACGAGGCTGAGGCTATTGCTAGCGTTAACCACACCCGAGACACCCGTGAGTTGATTGCCCCAGGTAAGCGCGCCGGCGTCGGTGGCCGCGCCGTTATCGCTCCAATTCGGGCTCTGTATGACCAGCGCATTCCCGGTCAGCATCTGTACGCCACCAATCCCCACCTTGTCGCCAGCAATCTGGCCAACCACGCTGTTACTGGATGAGATAGCGCCACTCAGACCGGTGCCGTTAACAAGATCAACAAAGGTAACCGCGCCTGTGTTCCCGTTCCATTGCGGGTTGATGAGAAAAATGTTGCCGTTGGACGTCGAGTCGGTATTGGCGTTAATGCCGAGATTGTCGTTGACTTGGGTGCCGACGAAGCTGACGGTGTTGGCGTCGGCGAAGCCGCGCACGCCCTGCACCTGATCGCCGATGGTGACCGCGCCTACATTGGCGACACCGGAAGTGTTATCGACAAACGGGCTGAACACCACGTAATACCCCAAGCCGGCCCCGGAGGTGTCGAAGCCCTCGCTGCCGACCTGGTCGTTGGCGCTGCGACCGACCAGGCTGTTGGTTTCGTCCAGTACGCCGAATAACACGCCGTTGGTGCTACCGCCAAAGTGCCCGGTGGTGGTGTCAAGGAAAGTCACCGCGCCCGCGTTGCCGTTCCACTGAGCACTGAAGATCAGCGCGTTGTTGTTCCCAAGGACTTCGAGATCGCCACCACCAACGCGGTCGCCGACATGGTCGCCAACCAGACTGTTGCCGCTACCAACAAAGTCGCTCAGACCGGTGCTGGCGTCTACCACCGTGACGGCACCGGCGTTGGCGATGGTCAAGTTGTCCCAGTCCGGGCTGAACACGATGTATTTGCCGCCGCGCTCGAAAATTCCGTTGGAGCCGATATTGTCATTGGCAGTGCTACCGACCAAGGCGTCTGCAGAGCTAATGGCCCCCGGAATTGGCCCGCTGCCCGGTAAGAAAACCACAGCCCCGACGCCGCTGCCGTGGTCCGGGTTGTAGTACACAGCGCTCTGGGTGTTACTACCCGACAGTTGATAGATACCCGTGTTGCTGAAACCGAGTCCGCTAATGTTGGTTGAACCGCCGCCCACGTCGTCGTCGCTTGAGCCACCCACCAGACTGTTACCGCTCGTAACCGCTCCGTTCAGTGCATCAGACAGCTTGAAAAAGGTCATCGCGCCAGCGTCCGGGACGGACGCTGTGTTGTCCCAGCCAGGACTGCGCACAACAAAAAAATTGTCCGATGTTCCGCTGTAGGCAAACTGCACGCCGCCGCTGCCGACCTGATCATTGGCCGTGCTGCCGACGAGGCTGTTGGACGCGCTGACGATATCCGCGAACGGCGTCGCCGTACCGTTAAACGTGCCGGTCGACGCGTCGAACAGTGTCACGGCTCCGAATTTCAGATCTCCCGGTGTTCCTGCCCAGTCGGGACTTCTTATGGCGTAGGTTGTTGAAAAATTGATCTGCTCAATGCCAGCGCCGCCAACCGCGTCGGTCGCTACGGTGCCGACCAGACTATTTCCAGAATCAACCGGCCCAAGCACCGGGGCCGATAAATCGATAAGTGTGACCGCACCTGCGCCGCCGTTCAGGCTGTGCAGCAAACCTCGACCAAAGCCAACGTCAAGGATGCCGGTATCACCGACCAGGTCGCCGGGGGCGGCGCCTATCAGGCTGTTACCGGCGCTCACAGGATTGGGCGCCAGGCCGCTACTCACGTCGCCCCAGGTCACGGCACCGGTGTCGCCGTTCCAGCTGGGGCTGTAGATCGCGAATTTGCTTCCAAAGACTTCGAAGTTAGCCTTCCCGCCGTTGGCGTTGTGTCCGATATCGTCTGTCGACGTGCTGCCAACCAGGCTGTTGCTTGCGTCCACGACGTCGGTCGGCAGTGAGGTCGGGCTCACGAATGTGACGGCGCCGGCACCGCCGTTTTCAGAGAACAGCAGGAAATTCGGGCCGCCTAAACTGCGAAACAGTGCGCCTCCCGAACCAAGGTCGCCGACCGCTGTGCCGATCAGACTGTTGCCCGAATTCACCGTGTCGCGGATGTCGCCGGTGCGGTCGATCCACGTAACGGCCCCGATACCCCCAGTCCATTGGCTGCTGGTGGCAACCCAGATCTTGCTGCTGCCGAGTTGGAACAAGCCGTTGGCCACGGCGTCACCCGCTGTGCTACCGACCAGGCTAGTGGTGTCGTCCACAGTGCCCGTGACCCGGGTACTGGCATGGATAAGCGTGAGTGAACCTAGACCACCGTTGACGCTGCGCGCCGCCCAGTGTCCGCCACCCAGATCTTCGAACTTACTGTTCAGACCGAGCTGGTCGTTCGCGTTGGCGCCGACCAGACTGATGCTGCTCGAAACCGTGCCGCGCACGGTGGTCCGGGTGACGACGGTAATCGCGCCACGGTTACCATCGAAGTTGGGGCTGAGCACCGCGACGGAGTTGTTGCCCAAGAACCGCAGTGTGCTGTTGCCGATCCCGTCGCCGCCCGCCGCGCCGACCAGGCTGTTGCTGGCTGTGACACCACCGCTGGTGCCCTCGACGGGGTCGAATAGCGTCAGCGCGCCAGCGCCGCCGCCCCACTGCGCGGAACGCACTAGGTGCAGTCCACTGTTGGGGAAGTTTTCCAGAAAGCTGTTGCCGACATGGTCACCGGCGGTGCTACCGCCGAGGTTCTCGTTGACGCCGTGCAGTTCACTCAAAAGCGCGCCATCCGACAGCCGGTAGACATAGATCGCGCCCGCATCGGTACCACCGAAATCATCCACGGGATCGTGCACCACGACGGTCGTCGCAGCGTCGCTGCTGGAAACACGCACGCCCTTGGCGTTGAAGAACTCAAGCCCCCCGCTACCGAAGAAATTCTCGGCGCCGGGATGCGGGTCGAGCAGCTTGGTCGGCGCGGCCGGCAATTGTTCCGAAGTGAAACGGATATTCCTGGGGTCGAGGAGCAGCGTACCGTTTTCGCCATTGAGGGCACTCACCAACACTTCGCCAGTGAAGCCCAAGCCCTCACGACCTGAGACTTCTACGCGCCCACCATCGCCGCTCTCGGCACCGCCACGGGCGCTGATTGAACCCGCAAAACGGTTGGTGCCGCTGGACCACACCACGACATCACCGCCATCCCCGTCAACAAGGGCGTCGGCTTTGATGGTGGTCGTGTCGTTAACTTGGACCTTTTCCGCCGCGTGCAACCGCTCGCCGCCGCGGAAGCCGCCCCCCACGCGGACTCTGCCACCGCCATGCTCACCACTCGCGCGGACTGTACCCGCCGCCAGCGTGACCTCGTCGCCGAGAATGCGCACGACGCCGCCCGTCGCGCCGGTGGCGCGCATGCTCGCCGAAGAGAAAGCGCTCTTGCCACCGTCGACATGAATGCTGCCGCCGTCACCCTTGATGCTGGCGGTGTTTAGTTTGGCATTGACCGTCGCGATGGTCGCATCACGCGTCTTGATGGTTATGACACCGCCATCGCTAACGCCCCGTGCGGATACCACACCGTCGATCAGCAAGTCCTCGGCGCGCACTACCACTTTACCGCCGTGCACACCATCGGCGCGGATCGAACCGAGCGCGTCTACCTGTCCGTTACCGACGTTACTGCGTGCGCTGATCACGATGGTGCCGCCATCGGCGTCGCTGCCGCCCGACGCGTGAACACGGCTGTTTTCATCGAGGGCGATACGGTTGGACGCCTTGAGGACGATACGACCTTCTGCATTGCGACCAACCGAGTCGGCATTGATTTCGCCGGAGTGGCGAATGGTGCCGGCCAGGATGCTGGCAGTGCCGCCCCGCGACAGCAGTCGCCCCAGATTGACCACTTCATTGACCGGCGCTCGCACATCGAAGCTGATATCTGGGTCGTCGAGGCTCGCGATGGTGATGGCCGATCCCGCTGCCAGTAGCAGGTCGCCGTTCGGGCTCTCGATGATGCCGCTCTTGGCGTTGCCCTTCTCAGGGGAATTCTCGATGCGCGGTGCAAGCAGCACCACTTCACCACCGGGCGCACTTTTGATGTAGCCGTGATTCGTTATCCCGCCGCTGCTGTCATCGCCCTGAAAATGCAGCCGGCCGTTGATGAAATCCTGATCTGAGATCTGCAGCGTGGAGAGCCAAACGCCCGCAGTATCGATGGAGCCGTCACGGCCGATCAGAATGCCGGCTGGATTTATCAGAAACACGCGGCCATTGGATACCAGGTTGCCGAGAATCTCGGAGCTATTGCCAGTAACAACCCGGTTCAAGACCGTGCTCGCGACGCTCTGCTGGATGAAACGAGTGGTCTCGCCACGGCCAATGTCGAAGGATTGCCAGTTGAGCACGGCAGCCGGCGAGTTCGTGATCTCGAGGGTTTGGGCATTGGGCGTCGCGAAGCTCGCCGCACCCTGAGCCACTTGGGCGCCTTGCGGATTGGCACTAGCGCCGACGCTCGCAATCAGGCCTGTGACGAACGACAGTACGTGGCCGCCACGGCGGCG
>JANLSI010000719.1:0-3378 GCA_031362345.1 Pseudomonadota bacterium | reverse complement strand
TTGAGCCGTGTCAGGCGTTCGGCGAAGGCCGCGTCGTCACACAGATTGCAGGCTTCGGCGAGCGCCTCCAGGCGCATCAGGGCGTATTGTGATTGTTTCGGGCTCCCAATGAAAATACGCTCGAAAGTGAGTAGCGCCTTGGCGATGGTCCAGCCTTGGTTGAGTCCCCCCACCAGACAGTCGGCCGGCACCCGCACGTTGTCCAGGAAGACTTCGCAGAATTCCTCGTGACCGGCGATGTTCCTGATCGGCCGGATAGTCACGCCAGGCTGGTCCAGATCGATCAGAAAGAAGCTGATGCCTTCCTGCTGTTTGCCGGTCTTGGCGGTGCGCGCCAGGCAGAACATATGGCTGGCATCTTGGGCGAGGGTGGTCCAGGTCTTCTGGCCATTGATCACGAATTCGTCGCCGTCGGCCACCGCTTCGGTCTTGAGGCTGGCCAGATCGGAGCCGGCATTGGGCTCGGAATAGCCCTGACACCAGACTTCTTCACCGGCCAGGATCCGAGGCAGGTAGCGCGCGCGCTGCGCTGGCGACCCGTGACGGATCAGCAGCGGTCCGACCATCTGGATACCCATGTCGGGTGCACGGGCGATGCCCCAGCGTTCCTGTTCCTCGATGAAGATCAAAAGCTGTGCCGGCGACAAGCCCATACCGCCATGCTCGACAGGCCATGCCGGCGCGACCCAGCCCTTGGCCGACAGCTTCAAATACCAGGGCTTGATCTCGGCCCAGCGCGGGCGACGCGAGGGGTAGCGCATGTCGGGCGGATATTCGGCTTCAAACCAGCGTCGCGCGAGGGCGCGGAAGTCGTCTTCCGAGATGCTGTCCCAGCTGCCGTTGGCGGGTTCGGCGGGCAGGGCGCGAGTCTGGCTGCTGCCTTCTTCGTCTCTGCCCGTCACCAGTCCCGCCAGGCGCCGGCTGTGGAAGGAGGTGTTGCCATAGCGTGCGGCCAGCACCAGGGCGCGATTCAGATACAGGCCAACATCGCATTCGTCGGTATAGCCAATGCCACCATGCAGCTGCACGGCTTGGCGGACGATGAGCAGGGCCGCTTCATTGGCGCGGTATTTGGCGCGGCTCGCGGCGCGCGCGCGGCCGCTGTCGTCGTGGGCGGCATCGTATTCACGCAGCGCTTCGTCCACCACTGCAGCGGCCAGCGCCTGCTGGATGTAGAGATCAACAGCGCGATGTTGTAGGGCCTGGAAGCTGCCGATGGGCTTGCCGAACTGTTGACGGGTGCGCAGGTAGTCGAGGGTGATCTCAAAGATCTGCTCGGCCAGTCCGACCAGGTAAGCACTCGCGGCGAGGCGCGACAGTTCGCGCGCGGCGTGCAGAGCCTTGTGCGCGGCGCCGCCGCGGGCGAGCAGGGCGCTGCTCTTCACCACCACATCGCGACAGCGCAGGGTCGCCGCGCAGGTGCCATCGGCCAGCGCGCGCGATTCAAGCGCGAGGCCGGCGCTGTCGCGTGGACAGTAAATCAAGGCGAGTTCACCCTCGAGTGCGATCGGCAACAGGTAGCCATCGACATCGGCGGCCAGCGGCAGGTCGGCCAATTCGCCCTTCAGTACCAAGCCACCGTCCTGCGCCCGTGCGGTCAGGCCCGTCGCTGCGCGACTGGCGAACTCGGCGTCTTCCGCCAGCGCGCACACCAGTAAGGTTTCGCCACTCACCACCGTTGCCAGCAGACCCTCCGCTGCGGCGCTCGCGCAGGCGCTGAGCATGGCGACTGCGCCGACACCGGTTTCCAGCATGGGTTCGGGTGCCAGCACGCGACCCAGTTGGCGACAGACCACGCCGACTGCCGCCGCGCCTAAGCCAAGACCACCGCTGGCCTCCGGCGCAAGAATGCCCGCCCAACCCAGTTCGCACATCGCGCGCCATAGCGCGCGATCGAAGGCCGGACTCGCACCGCGCAATGCGCGCAGGCGCGTCACCGGTAGCGAACGTCGACAGAAGTCCGCAGCGCTGTCGCCCAACATCACTAGCATCGGAAAAGTTTCGTGATCGGTGGGCGCGGGGGCGCGTGCTGCTTCGCTCATACCGAGGGATCTCCAGACTCAAGGCAAGGCCGCGATGATAAAGTGCCCGAGTGGACAATGAAACGGCGCACCGCCGCGCAGCGGCCGTCAAGATCGTCAAAGCAAGGGGAAGTCATGCAGCCAGAACTCGTCAAACTTGACCTCGTCGAGGAATTCATCGCGGTCGTGCAATTTGCCAATCCGCCGGTCAACGCCCACAGCCAGCAACTGCTGGAGGAAACTGCCTGGGTATTCGACACCATAAGCGATCGCGACGACATCCGCGTCGCGATACTGACCGGGCAAGGTAAGACCTTTTGCGCTGGTGCCGACATCAAAGAGCGAGTCGGTACCGCACCACTAGCGGGCGGCCACTGGCAGCGCAGCCGTCGCGCGCGCGAGGCCTATCACAGCATCATGGAATGCCGTAAACCCGTGATCGGGGCCATCAACGGCGTGGCGCTGGGCGGTGGACTGGCGTTCGTCGCCTCCTGCGACATCCTGGTCGCGGCCGATACCGCCTGTCTCGGTCTGCCGGAAATCGGTGTCGGCCTGCTGGGCGGCGGTCGTCATGCGCAACGCCTATTCGGTCATTCACGCCTGCGACGCATGATGCTGACCGGTATGCGTGTGTTCGGGCCGGAGCTCTATCGCCTGGGGGTGGTGGAAGCGTCCGTGCCGCTCGAGCAATTGATGGAGACGGCCTTGGTCATCGCCCGCGAACTTGCCAGCAAGAGTCCGCTCGCCACCGGCCTGGCCAAGCACGCGCTGAACAATATCGAGGAGATGACTCTGCGCGACGGCTATCGCTTCGAGCAGACCATGACCGGCCAGTTGAGCCACTCGGAAGATTCCAAGGAAGCGATGCGCGCCTTCATCGAGAAGCGCCCGCCCGTGTTCCACGGCCGATGAGCGAGACGGTTAACGCGCTGCTGCGCGCGGTCCCGTCTATCGACGAACTGCTGCGCGCCGAGGCCCTACAAGCGGTGCTCAGCGACTGTGGGCGCGAGCTGGTGATCAGCGTGTTGCGCGAAACGGTTGATGACGCGCGGGCGCGTCTGCGCAGCGACGGTGAGGTCGCGCGCGCGGCGTGTAGCCAGGAGGCTTTGCTGGCCAGCGCCGCGCGTCAGCTCGCGGCCCTGCTCGCGCCCTCGCTCAAGCGCGTGTTCAATCTGACGGGCACGATATTGCATACCAATCTCGGTCGCGCGCCGCTGCCGGCGGAAGCCATTGCGGCGATGACCGCCGTTGCGTCGGGGGCTAGCAATCTGGAATACGACTTGGCCAGCGGCCGACGTGGCGATCGTGACGTGCACGTCGAACAATGGATCTGTCGCTTGACCGGCGCCGAAGCGGC
>JANLSI010000791.1:0-1580 GCA_031362345.1 Pseudomonadota bacterium | reverse complement strand
AGTTTGAACATGGTGGTGAAGGGGTGTTCGTGATCACGCGTGAGGATTTGGCGCGGGCCGCTTGAATGCGCGGTCATCGATTCGCGTCTAGCCGGTTTGGCGTGCGGTATTGCCTGTTAGAATACCGCCATGGCCGGCAACACGATTGGTAAACTGTTTTCGCTGAGCACGGCGGGCGAGAGCCATGGTCCGGCTTACATCGGTATCGTCGATGGTTGTCCGCCGGGGCTGGAACTTTGCGAAAGCGATCTGCAGCACGATCTCGATCGACGCAAACCGGGTCAGTCCCGTCACACCACGCAACGTCGTGAAGACGATCGGGTGCAGATCCTGTCCGGGGTCTTCGAAGGGCGCACCACCGGTACCTCCATCGGCCTTCTAATCGAAAACACCGATCAGAAATCCAAGGACTATTCGAATATCCAGGACAAATTCCGTCCTGGTCATGCCGATTACACCTACATCCAGAAATATGGCGTGCGTGACTATCGCGGCGGTGGGCGCGCATCGGCGCGCGAAACCTGCATGCGCGTGGCGGCCGGCGCCATCGCCAAGAAATATCTGGCGCGGGCCTGCGGCGTTAAGGTGCGCGGTTACCTTGCCCAACTCGGGCCGATGCGTCTTGCCTGCGAGGATTTGAGTGCGGCGGATGGCAATCCATTTTTCTGTGCGGAGCCCGCGCGCGTCGCCGAACTCGAGGCCTATATGGATGCGCTGCGCAAGGAAGGGGATTCAATCGGCGCGCGGGTGACGGTCATCGCCACTGGTCTCGCGCCGGGTTGGGGTGAGCCGGTCTTCGATCGCCTCGACGCCGACCTCGCCAAGGCCTTGATGAGCATCAATGCGGTGCGCGCGGTCGAGATCGGTGACGGTTTCGCGGTCGTCGAACAGAAAGGTAGCGCCCATCGTGACGCGATGTCACCGCGTGGCTTCGCCAGCAATCATGCGGGTGGCATTCTGGGCGGAATTTCCACTGGCCAGGACATCGTCGCCAGCATTGCGCTCAAGCCGACTTCGAGCATCCGCCTCGACGGTGAGACCATCGACATCGACGGCGCGGCCACTTCCATCGCCACCCTGGGTCGGCATGATCCCTGCGTTGGTATCCGCGCCGTGCCGATTGCCGAAGCCATGGTCGCGCTGGTCTTGCTCGACCATCTGCTACGACAACGCGGACAGAATGCCGACGTCGTGGTGCGTACCCCGATCATCACTCGCGATTCCAGCGGCTGAGCGAAATTAATGACCTCGCGCCAGCCTGACACGAGCGGCATGCGCGCGACCATTAGCGATGGGGCGATCGGCGAGCTCGCTGCCCGCGTCAGCGCGGCGGCCGCAGCGCGTTCGGCGCTTCAGATCTGTGGCGGTGGCAGCAAGGCCTTCTATGGCCGGCCTGTGCAAGGCGAGCTGCTCGACACCCGCGCTTGCACCGGTATCGTTGCCTACGAACCCACGGAACTGGTCATCACCGCCCGCGCCGGCACACCACTCGTTGAGATCGAAGCTGCGCTTGCTGCCCATGAGCAGATGCTCGGTTTCGAACCGCCGCATTTCGGTGGCGGCGCGACTTTGGGCGGAGT
>JANLSI010000741.1:0-2368 GCA_031362345.1 Pseudomonadota bacterium | reverse complement strand
CGCCGCCTCGATCACCGCGTCGAACACCCCACGGTCGTGGTCGGCATAGCGCGGCGTGCGGGTCAGGGCTTCGGTATCGAGCAGTTCGTAGAGATTGAAATCGATGTCGCGAGAATTCAGCAGCAGACTCATGGTGTCTCGCATGATTGGGTCTATCGGTGCCCGTCACCGGAGCGGCTATTGAAGCACAGAACCGCAGTCTCGCCGACCGCCCTGGGCGCGGCGGGGAAAGCGATAAATCGCCGCGTCCCGCGCCCTCAGCGGCGCGCAGATTCGTCCAGCGACAAGCCACTCAAATCGAATTGCGCCGGCGCGGTCTTATGCGGCTCGACCAGCAGCGTGCCGAGCTCGGCCAGGCTCAAGTCGCCCAGTTCGAATTGCGGCGCGGTCGGTGGCAGGTAATCAACGATGCGCACACCCGGCTCGGCCATGCTGAGGTGATCGGTGACAATCGCCGCCGGCGCTACATGGCGCGCTTCGACCAGCGTCGCGCCGGGCTCGGCCAGGGTGGTACTTAGTGCGCTCGGCGTCCCGCGCAGAGCGGCCGGCGGCATATTACGGGCGAGCGCCGAATCGATGGCGTGTGAGGCAGCGCTGAGCACTGCGGGTACCGGCGCAGGCGTTGGTACCGATATCGGCGTCACTGCGGCGACTGCCGGCGGCGCACTCGGCGCGCCATCGGCTGGCATGTCAATGGCATCGACCATCGCACCGGCCTTGGCCAGCGCCGCCTTGTATTTGTCGGCACCCAGCAAGTCCAGCCCCTTTTTGATGATCACCGGTTGGCCGGAAAACATCTGTTCAACCCGCGCCGCGTCGATATTAAACAGCTTAACGAAGTTGGCGCGCACCTGGGCCGGGTCGGCGCCTGCCAGCAAGCGACCACGAAATACGATTGCGAACTGTTGCTCTGCCATCTCTCTGCTCCTCGCACTATCAGCGCGCGCCTCAAGCCCAGTAACCGCCATCAACCACCATCGAACTGCCGGTCGTGCGCGTACGGAATGGTACTTGATCCCGCCGCGCCGGGCAGTGAAGCCGCGCCACGCTCGCACCCGTCAGCCCGCGCAGCGTGCGTGAAATACCTGGGGCATACCGCTAGCATGTGCGCCTCTCAGGGTGTGGGCACACGGCGGACCGAACGCCTGGCCAGCCTATGCGCCCCCCGCCGCTTCTTTCCATGCTGTCGACAAAGGTCGCTCCCAACATGATAAAAATCATCCTGAAACGCGACCGCGAACGCTCACTGCTGCGCCGTCATCCGTGGGTATTTTCCGGCGCCATCGAAAAAGTCGCGGGCGAGCCACAGGTCGGCGACACCGTCATCGTGTTCGCCCACGACGGTCGCTTCCTCGGCCATGGTGCCTGGAATCCGGTCTCCAATATTCGCGTGCGCATCTGGGACTGGCAAGAAGAGACCCTCATCGACGCGACGTTTTTCGCCGCGCGTCTGGCCGCCGCCATCGCCATGCGCGAGCGTCTGCTGCCGAGCGCGGCCGACGGCGCGGTGCGCCTGGTCCATGGGGAATCGGACGGCCTGCCGGGCCTGGTTGTCGATCGCTTCGGCGACGTGCTGGTGATGCAGACCACCAGTGCCGGCGCGCGGCGCTGGCGTGACGCTATCGCCGACGCTTTGATGACTCTGACGGGCGCACGGGCAATCTATGAGCGCTCCGACAGCGACGTACTGGAAGTCGAAGGCCTGGAGGTGGCGAGCGGCCTGCTGCGCGGGCAACTTGAGTCGCCACGCATTAGCTGTCGCGAAAATGGCCTGCAGATTGAGATCGATCTCGCCCATGGTCATAAGACCGGCCACTATCTCGATCAACAAGAGAACCGCCTGTTGGTCGGCGCCCTCGCCAAAGACGCCGACGTGCTCGATGCCTTCTGCTACAGCGGCGGCTTCGGCTTACAGGCGCTGGCCCATGGCGCACGCAGTGTGACGGCCATCGATTCGTCGGCGTCGGCGCTCACCCAGCTGCAGCGTCATCTCGACATCAATCAGCTGCCGGCCGAGCGCTGCACCTTGATCGAAGACGATGTGTTCAAACATCTGCGCAAGCTGCGCGACGGGCGCAGCAGCTTCGACCTGATCGTGCTCGACCCACCCAAGTTCGCACCCACCGCCGCCACCGCCGAACGCGCGGCGCGCGGCTACAAGGACATCAATCTGCTGGCTTTGAAGCTGCTGCGGCCGGGCGGTGTGCTCGCGACTTTTTCGTGCTCGGGGGGCGTCAATGCCGATCTATTCCGCAAGATAGTTGCCGGCGCAGCCCTCGACGCTAGTGTCGACGCGCAACTGTTGCGACAACTGCACGCCACCCCTGATCACCCCATTGCGCTGGCTTTTCCCGAAGGTGAGTACCTG
>JANLSI010000717.1:0-4605 GCA_031362345.1 Pseudomonadota bacterium | reverse complement strand
CTGAAGTCGGTGCGCTTTTCGCGTGGCAAGGACGAAAGCGAACTTGAATTACCCTTGAAGGCTTTGTTCGTGGCGGCGGGCACTTCGCCCAACATCATCTACGAGCAGGAACATCCCGGCACGTTCTCGCTCGACGGCAAGCTGACGCCAGCCGCAGGCTCGCTGATCCCGAAACTTGGGCTCCCCTCGCCCTTCACGTCTTACGAGCGTGACGGTCGTTTCGTGACCTTCTACGGCGACAACCATCCGGTCTACGCCGGCAATGTCGTGAAGGCCATGGCCAGCGCCAGGGACGGTTATCCCTATATCGTCGATCTGTTCAAAGATCACATCGCGGCGCTCAAGGCCGACGATCAGCCGCTGCGTGAAGTAGATCTGCATCGCTTCATTGCGCGTCTCGACGAGTCCTTCATCGCGACCGTGGTGGCGGTCAACCGTCTCACCCCGACCATCATCGAGGTGATCGCCTATGCGCCGGCCGCAGCGGCGAAATTCGAGCCTGGTCAGTTCTATCGTGTACAGAATCCAGAAGCCTTCGCGCCGCGTGTGGATGGCACCGTACTCGCACCGGAAGGCCTGGCGCTCACGGGTGCCTGGGTCGACAAAGAACAGGGCCTGGTGTCCCTCATCGCACTGGAAATGGGCACTTCTTCGCGCCTGCTGCAGCGTTGCCGGCCAGGTGACCCGCTAGTGGTGATGGGGGTGACCGGCACGCCGACCCACATCCCGCGCGACAGCACGGTGCTGATGGTCGGCGGCGGTCTCGGCAATGCAGTGTTGTTCTCGATTGGTAAGGCGATGCGCGCGGCGGGTAACAAGGTGTTGTACTTCGCGGGATACAAGAAGCCGCAGGACGTCTTCAAGCTGGACGACATCGAAGCGGCTGCCGACATCGTCGTGTGGTCGGTTGATCCGGGTCCGGATGTCACAGCCATCAGCCCCCGCCGTCCCCAAGACAGGAGCTTTGTCGGCAATGTCGTGCAAGCCATGATTGCTTATGCCGACGGCAAGCTCGGCGAAGTAACGCTACCGCTCAATACCATGGAAGAGATCATCGTGATCGGCTCTGACCTGATGATGGCGGCGGTCAAGCGTGCACGCCACGAAGTGCTGGCGCCCTACTTGAAGCCAGACCATGTCGCGATCGGTTCGATCAACTCGCCGATGCAATGCATGATGAAGGGCGTGTGTGCGCAATGTCTGTGCAAGCACATCGATCCCGTAACCGGCGAGGAGAGCTTCGTCTATTCCTGCTACAACCAGGACCAGCCGTTGGATGCGGTGGATTTCCCCAATCTGCGCGCGCGCCTGCGTCAGAATACCGTGCAGGAGAAGCTTTCCAACATGTATCTGGACCACCTGCTGAGCAGCGGCGTGTCCTGAACCTGCCGAGTGCGCGGTGGCGTGTCACACGCCGCCGCCTGTTCGTTGTGGCGCGGATTTTCTCGCCAGCGCTGCAACGCCCGCGAACGGGCGCTGCGCGCAGAGGAGCTCAGGCGGCGGGAGTAGTCCGGCGACGCCCTAGGCTTGCTGCGCCTGCCAGGGCCGACAGCAGCAGCGCAATAGATGTCGGCACCGGCACCGAGGTGGTCGGCTTGATCAGCGCCACCGACAGGTTATCGATGCCAATCCCATCACGACCCGGATTGATGGCCGGGTTGCTGATCGAGAAGCCGAGCACAGGATCGACGCTATCCACCACGCCCCAGAAACCTAGATTGCCGCTGACCATGGTCGAGGCTGCGGTGCCGTCGAAGACCTTGCGCGTCACATTGCCGCCCGCGTATTTGAGGGTCACCACCAGGTTGTTGGAGGGATTGCGGTTGCCATTCCAGTCACTCGCGTCAGTGATATGAAAGCCGAAACCGCTTACCGCTGCGCTGAAGGCGATGGAGAAATAAGTGGTGTTCTGGTCGGTGAGGGAATCGAGAAAGCGTGTGCCGCTGACGGCGAAGGTATCGACCACTGTTGTTGCACCGGCGATGGTGCTGTGATCGGTGGCGGTGCTGGTCAGCGTGGCGCCGATGCTGCCGATGACGAAGCTGCCGGGCGCCGGACCGAGCACCAGAGCGTCAAAGTTCTGAACGGCCAGACCACCCTCGGCAGCCGCCGCAGCCGCGAATGCTGCTTGAGCGGCGTCAGTTATAGGGTGTGCGCCTCCACCGCTCAGGTTGGTATTGTCCAGACCCGCGAATACCAGCGGGGCCGCAGTAGCGGTGCCGCTCAGCGCCGCCATGACTATTGCGGTGCCGAGTGCCCGCCCAACTATCCTGGTAGCTACCCTCATCGTCTTGT
This sequence comes from Pseudomonadota bacterium, assembly GCA_031362345.1. Classification (GTDB taxonomy): domain Bacteria; phylum Pseudomonadota; class Gammaproteobacteria; genus JADJYF01. The sequence goes on along the minus strand of JANLSI010000717.1, from coordinate 2,310 downwards.
CCCTGTCGAATTGCAAAAAATGAATTGCGTGTGATGCTAGTCGCTTTGTTGCATTGCGAGTTATGAACCAAGTCTCATTCTTGCACCCCTTTCGAGGGGGGAGTTTGTTGACGCAGCCCGCCGTCCGGTCGGCCCTGGCTTGCTGGCCTTTTGCGCGCGATGACATAATTGCCCCATCACCATCAGCGGAGAGCCCCATTGGACTGCTACCCCCCTCGCTAGCCGTCTGCTCCAGCGCCAATCTTCCCCGCGCGAGCGTGGCGTCAGGCCGGAGTAGGACGGAAACCCCAACCTAAATCCGGACGACGAACACCGCCCCGCCTGCTGACCCCAGGCCTTGGAGCCCGATATGTTAAATGTTTTTGCACTCGAGAATGGCCGCCTCAAGGGCGGCCTGGTGCAAGGTCCCCTAGACCAGGTCGAAATCGGACCGACCGGCCCCATCTGGGTCGACCTAGAAGCGCCTACCGATGCCGAGAAAGCCTGGATCACCAGCCGCTTTGGCCTGACTATCCCCGACGACGTCGCCGACGAGGACATCGAGGAGTCGGCGCGCTTCTACGAGGACGACAACGGCGAGCTGCACATCCGCTCCGACTTCCTCATCGACGATGATGACGTGCCGCGCAACGTGCGGGTCGCCTTCATTCTCTACAACCAGGTGCTGTTCTCGGTCCACGACGAGGACCTGCCGGTGTTCCGCCTGTTGCGTCTGCGCGCGCGGCGCATCCCCGCCCTGATTGGCGACGACAAGGACGTGCTACTGCGTTTATACGATTTCGACGTCGAATATTCGGCCGATGCCCTTGAGGGCATTTACGACAACCTGGAGCAGCACAGCGCCAGCGTGCTGACCACCGATGTCAGCGACGAAGAGGCCGGTAAGGTGCTGGCCGCCATCGCCCATGAAGAGGACTTAAACGGCCGCATTCGCCGCAATGTCATGGACACCCGCCGCGCGGTCAGCTTTCTGCTACGCGGCCGCATGTTGAATCCCGAACAGGTGGAAGCCTCGCGCCAGTTGCTGCGCGACATCGACTCGCTCGATTCGCACACCGCCTACCTGTTCGACAAGATCAACTTCCTGATGGACGCTACTGTCGGCTTCATCAACATCAATCAGAACAAGATCATCAAGATCTTCTCGGTCGTCAGCGTGGCCTTGCTGCCACCGACTTTGATTGCGAGCATCTATGGAATGAACTTCAGGTTCATGCCGGAACTCAGCCAAACCTGGGGTTATCCCTTTGCGCTGGGCTTGATGACCGCCTCGGTGGCGGCACCCATGATCTATTTCTGGAAGAAGGGCTGGTTACGCTGAGGGCTAGTCGCTTGACGACCATGCCCAATGCAGGGCACCTTGCGGAGTTCGAGCAGCCTGAGCACAAAACGTTCCAGCGACTCGCTCCCTGCGAGCGAGTCTGCGCTAAACATCAATCGGAAGGCGGGCATATCCGGCCTTCCCGCACGGGGGAATCAAGTATGAGTGATACACACAAGGGCAGCTGTTTCTGCGGCGCCGTGACGTTTGAAGTGAGCGGCACGCCCGCTGCGATGGGCATCTGCCATTGCGAATCCTGCCGTATCTGGTCGGCCGGCCCGGTCAACAGTTTCGCGCTGTGGCCGAAAGACGTGGTCAAGATCACGGCCGGCGCTGAGCTGATCGGCACCTTCGCCAAGACCGATAACAGCCATCGCAAGTGGTGCACCAAGTGCGGTGGCCATGTCATGAACGATCATCCGGGCATGGCCATGGCCGACGTATTCGCGGCGGTGCTGCCGACACTCGATTTCAAGCCCGGTATGCATGTGTTCTACGGCGAAAAGATGATCGCCATCAAGGACGGTCTGCCGAAATTCAAAGATCTGCCGAAGGAATTCGGTGGCTCGGGCGACACCCTGCCGGAATAAGACTGGCAAGGACTATGGCGTCGGGCCGGCCCCGACGCCTGCCTGACACCCTTGCAAGACTACGACTACATCGTCATCGGTGCCGGTTCGGCTGGCTGCCTGCTGGCCAACCGCTTGTCGGCCGACCCCCATACACGTGTCCTGCTGTTGGAAGCCGGCGGGCCGGATAATTATTTCTGGATCCACATCCCCGTCGGTTACCTCTACACCATCGGCAATCCGCGTACCGATTGGTGTTATCAAACCACCGCCGACCCCGGCCTGAATGGTCGCAGCCTGGGCTATGCGCGCGGCCGTGTAGTGGGAGGCTCTTCCTCGATCAATGCCATGATCTACATGCGCGGTCAGGCCGCCGATTACGATCACTGGGCAGCGCTGGGTTTAACCGGCTGGTCGTGG
>JANLSI010000681.1:0-1565 GCA_031362345.1 Pseudomonadota bacterium | reverse complement strand
TGCGAAAAACGTCGCGTCAACTAAGTCAGCATGCTGATTTCATCAAGCCGATCCGATCGTGGATGCTTGCATCCAGCCAACTGCCCGACCCTATTCCCGGCACGACGATCCACAAGCCGCCGCGCTGGTAAGATTCCGGCGTCACCCGTTTTGCCACCCTGGCTATTGTTGCAATTCCTGCTACTGAACGATTTCGAACAGCTGGCGGCATCGTCAGCTAATCTTTCGTCGGCGGGGGCGCACTCACTACTGAAACTCAATGCCCCTGCTACAGTTGCTACTCTTGCTAAAGTTCGCCCCGTACAAGGGCCGCTCGATAGGGAAGAGTAGCAACTGTAGCAACAGTAGCAGCCCTATTAGATTCACGATCAGCGCTAGAATGTTGATCGGCAGCGCGAACCCTGTGTGATTTTGCCGGCGCTATTTCAAGGCCGAAAAGGCCTGCCATGACTGACAGGCCGCGCCATTAACAGGGTCAGGAGTTTGCAAGGACCTTCAAAGCAGAAGGTCTGACTCGTCGGGGCTCAATCGCGATTGGCGAGCAGTGCCGGATTGATCGCGATGTAACGTTGGCGTCCGTCTACGTGGAGGCGCGCCCGTCCGCGCTCGGTGAGCAAGGTAAGCGCCGCGTTCAGTTCGCGGCCGTCTCGAACGCAATTCGGACCGTATTGGTAGACGCGTCTTGTCGGGACGCGATCAGTATTGTTTGCAAGCGCCTCGGCGCGCAGCCAGGCATCGAGTCGGATCGCTGTTGCAAGGGCCGGTGGTGTGTCCAGCTCGGCGAGCATGCGCCGCGCTTCGTTAAGATGCCAGGTCACAACGGCATCAGCCGCCTGCACGCAGTAGAGTTCGATCTCGCCGCTTACGCCATGCTCCAGGACGTGCAAAAGGGCCGCCAACCGCGCCATATTCTCGGGCGCCTTGGCAGCCACATCGCGTACCGTATGTAAAACACCGTCCGTCCCCAGCTGACGCTCGATGGCGTTGAAGATCTGGATCCACGCCTGACGAGCCGCCGGTGACAAGTTGAGCACGACAGGCGTGAGGCCGCCATGAACGTCGGTTGCCAGCGGTGTATCGAGCAGCGCGCAGACCTGCCCTCCAAAGCGAGTGACGGCCGGCATGGACTCAGGTGCCGGTCGATATGTCCGCGACCCTTGCGTACTCTGCGGCCAGGCGATCAGGAAGCGTGCGATGAAGCCCGTCCCGCGCGGCAGCGTACCGGCACGCTCCAGGAAGCTTCGTAAGGCGTCGGGTTGAGCCATCAGTCCGAAAGTGAGCCGCCGGCCACGGAGTACGAACGAAGGACGTGTGCGCCGGTCGATGGCCATTTCGCCGCCGTCCCACAGCACGTTCAGCAAGGCCAGATTGCGAAGCAGAGTATCTGGTCCCATGCCGTGGGCGCCAAATACTGCGCCGGCTTCGGCCGAGAGCACGCCGGCAGTGGGCCAACCCGAGGCCAAGGCATGGGCAAGCGCCTCCGGTGTCGCATCCGCATACAGCAGACGTGGCACCGATAGCGGCGACGGCGCTTCTTGCACGAGCGCTTCCAACGACGACTCTTC
>JANLSI010000671.1:0-2359 GCA_031362345.1 Pseudomonadota bacterium | reverse complement strand
TGTCGGGTTGGGGTGAACGGCCCTACTGTCGCCTGCGATTTGCCGACTGTCTGTTTGCTAGAGAACAAACAGCCGTTTGTGCAGTAGGCTCCACTCGGTTGTAGGCATGAACGGTACGCTTTTTTTTGGTGCCACCACGATGCATAAATAGTTTCATGGTGGACTTCCACGTGAAACCTGCGGACGAGCCAGCACCTGGTAGTTCGGACCAAAGTCGTGACGGGGTGTTACTGCCCGCCGCGATGCCGTAATCTTGCGACCTGCCCAACACGGAAAGCCGGGCCGGCTCGCGCTGGCCACTGACAGCGCACATGCATCGCCGCTCCCTTTTGAAACTGCTGGCGCTGACCTGCGCCTGGCGCAACCCGCATGCTGCGGCGCTGCGCCTGCCTGACGCGCCGGCCAAGGCCTTCGACTACGCCTGGCTCAAGGGCCAGGCGCGAACCCTGGCCGCGCAGGCCTACGACGCCCACGACGGTGAACTGCCGCAGAGCTTGTTGGACGTTGATTACGCCCACTACCAGCGCATTCACTACCGGCCCGATCATTCCTTGTGGCACGGTGAGAAGCGCGGCCTCGAAGTACGCTTCTTTCATCCCGGTTTCATTTTCAAGCGGCCCGTGCATCTATACGAATTGCACGAGGGCACCGCGACAGCCATCGCCTACGACCCGTCGGCCTTCGATTTCAGTAAGAGCGGCGTCGATGGCAGCCAGTTCGGTGCCGATCTCGGCTACGCCGGCTTTCGTGTCATCGACGAGACCAATCCCGACATCGACGTAGCGGCCTTTCTGGGTGCGAGTTATTTCCGCGCGGTCGGCGCGGAGAAACAGTACGGTATGTCGGTGCGTGGTCTTGCCATCGACACCGGTGCCGAACATGCGGAGGAATTCCCCTACTTCACCCACTTCTGGCTGGAACGGCCGACGGTGGGTGGTTATCGCTTGGTGATCTACGCCCTGCTCGATTCGCCGAGCTGTGCCGGCGCCTATCGCATCGAAATGGTGCCGGGCGAGAACATGGTGATGGATGTCGACGCCGCCATCTACCCGCGTCAGGCCATCGAACGTATCGGCATTGCGCCGCTGACCAGCATGTACCAGACCGGCGAGAATGATCGTCGTCTGGCCAACGACATCCGCCCCGAGATCCATGATTCCGACGGGCTCGCGATGTGGACCGGTAACGGCGAATGGATCTGGCGTCCGCTCGAGAACCCGCGTCACCTGCGCTACAACACCTATGCCGATAAGGCACCGCGCGGTTTCGGCCTGTTGCAACGGGATCGTTTGTTCGATCACTACCAGGACGACGGTGTGTTCTATGAGCGTCGTCCTGGCGTGTGGGTCGAACCCAAGGGCGACTGGGGCGCGGGTGGTGTGGTGCTGGTGGAACTGCCGACCGCCGATGAGACGTTCGACAACATCGTGGCGTTCTGGCATCCGGCGCAGGCGCCGCAGGCCGGCGACGAGCTGCTCTACGCCTACCGGCTGCATTGGGGGCACAAGCCGCCGGTTGCGCCGGGGCTCGCGACGGTGGTCGCCACCCGCACTGGCATCGGCGGGGTGGTCGGCAACAAGCGCGAATATTTTTCCTGGCGGTTTGCCGTCGACTTCGCCGGTGGCAAGCTGCCGCTGCTGGCCCATGATGCGCGCGTGGATCTCAAACTCGAAATCTCGCGTGGCGTCACCGAAACCACGTCCTGTCGTCCGCTCGATGCAATCGGCGGCTATCGAGCCATTTTCGATGTGCGGCCCGATGAGTCCACCGATCCTGTCAATATCAAGCTCTACCTGGAATTCGACGGTGTGCCCCTGAGCGAGACCTGGTTGTACCAGTATTCGCCGCCGCCGCTGGCAGAGCGGCGCTTCTGAGGGGCGCCCTGTGGGTCCGACCTCAGTCGGACATTGGTCGGGCTGCTAGCAGATGGCATCAGTGCTTGTCCGTACATGACAGCCACGACGGCTCGCGGCTCAGCACGATGCCGACCTCGCTAAGCGCGACACTGGCGAGGTGTTGCTTAGGGCCGATATGCGAATTGGTCGCTGGTGACCCAAGCTTGTCATTCGTAACAACGGACGTCCTAGCAACTGGGTCATTTGCAATGGCCCTGCTCACTCCCGATATCTGAGCGCTTCGACGACTGCTGCGAATGCAGGAGCAGTCTGTCGCCGACTGGGGTAGTAGAGATAAAACCCTGGATAGGACGGGCACCAGTCATCCAGCACCCGGACTAACTTTCCGCTCGCGATGTGCTCCTCTGCCTGTCCTTCGAAAAGATAACTCAGCCCGAGCCCGGCCAGAGTGGCCGCGAGCAGTAGATCCGTGTCATTGAACACCAGCGATCCGTTGACTCGAA
>JANLSI010000664.1:0-3289 GCA_031362345.1 Pseudomonadota bacterium | reverse complement strand
TTATCACCGCTTATGTGCGGTCTATCAGTACCACGAGGACGCCGAGATTCCGTGCAAGATTGTGTAAGGGCTAGCGCACTTGTGGCGTTACCATAGCGCGCGTTCCTCGCCGTAAAACCGAAGGTAAGCCATGAACCAAGTCGTCATCGTCGACAATATCCGCACCGGTCTCGCCAAGGCCCATCGCGGCACTTTCAATCTGACCCGCGCGGACGCACTGGTCGCCCATTGCATCGACAGCCTGTTGGCGCGCAACCCGGCACTGGACGGCGCCGAGGTCGATGATGTTGTAGTCGGGGCCGCACGCCAGATAGGCGAACAGTCGGCCAATGTCGCGCGCTACGGCGTGGCGCTGTCGAAATTACCGATCTCGGTGGCGGCGGCTACCATTAGCCGCGCTTGCTCGTCGGGCTTGAATGCCATTTCCATCGCCGCGACCCAGATCATGAGCGGTTGCGCGGACGTGGCGATCGCCGGCGGCGTCGAATCGATCACCGGCCTAGAGCGCGGCACACCGGCCAAGTTCGATGAGCATCCGCGCCTGCTGGCCGAGATGCCGGCCATCTTCATGCCGATGGGCAATACCGCCGAAGTGGTCGCGCGCCGCTACCAGATCACCCGCGAACAGCAGGATGGCTATGCCCTGCAGAGCCAGCAGCGCTATGCCGCTGCGGTCGCGGCCGGCTATGTGGCCGATGAAATCGCGCCGATGACCGTGCAGTGGCTGAAACTGGTGAACAAGGACACCAAGGAAAGCAAGATTGTCGAAGGCACCGTCGACCGCGACGAATGCAATCGCGCTGACACCACCCTGGCGGCGCTGGCGTCCCTGGCGCCGGCTTTCGAGCAGGACGGCTCGGTGACGGCGGGCAATGCTTCGCAGTTGTCGGACGGGGCGTCGATGACCCTGCTGATGTCCGAACGCCGCGCCCAGCAACTCGGCCTCACGCCGCTCGCCTATTACCGTGGTTTCGCAGTCGCCGGCTGTGAACCGGACGAGATGGGCATCGGGCCGATTTTCGCCATTCCGAAACTGCTGAAGTACGCCGGCCTTAAACTGTCGGACATCGACCTTATCGAATTGAACGAGGCCTTCGCGTCGCAGTGCCTGTATTGCCGCGACAAGCTCGACATCGATAACGATATCTATAACGTCAACGGTGGCTCGATCGCCATCGGCCATCCTTTTGGTATGACTGGCTCGCGCATGACCGGTGTGGTGGTGCGCGAACTGCGTCGCCGTCAGAAGAAGTTCGGCATCGTGTCGATGTGCATCGGCAAGGGCATGGGCGCGGCGGGCTTGTTTGAGGCGTGTTGAGGGGGCCCCCTCAACGATAAGCTTCAATAACCCCCGCCGTCGCATCCATCACCGCCAGCGCCTCGTCAGCGGTATCGGGCGGCAGAAACTGCACGACCCGTGACACGCCGGCGGTCTGATACTCATCGAGCAATGCCGTGCTCATCCGCGTCGCCAGAAACACCGTAATCGGGATCGATGACGGATCGCGACCGACTTTGTCGCAGCGTTCGTGCAATTCCTGCTTGGCCTTCTGCAAGGTGCCGCCGCGCGGATCGACCAACAGCCAGCCATCGCAGTAATCCACTACGCGTTGCAGACCGGCACCACTGACCGCGCCCAACAAGATCGGTGGATGGGGGCGCTGCAGTGGTTTCGGCCAGCACCAGATGCGATCGAAATTGACGAAGTTGCCGTGGTAGCTGGCCTCGTCCTGGCTCCAGATCGCTTTCACCGCCGCGACCCGCTCGCGCAGGATCTTCCAACGGTCCTCGAAGCGCGTGCCATGGTTGGCCATCTCTTCACGATTCCAGCCGCCGCCGATGCCAAACAGGATGCGCCCGTCGGACAAGGTGTCGAGCGTCGCGATGGCCTTGGCCGCGACGATCGGATCGTGCTCCATCAACAGACAAATGCCGGCCCCTATCTTGATGCGCTGGGTGGCGCCAACACCGGCCATCATGGACACGAACAAATCCATGAAGTGCGCGTATTGCCGGGGTAGTTCGCCACCGAGGGGATAGGGCGTCTCGCGGCTGGCGGGAATATGCGTGTGCTCGGGATACCACACCGATTCGAAGCCGCGCGTTTCGGCTTCGCGCGCGCAGACGTCGGGGCGGATGCCGTATTCAGTGTTCTGGGTGACAACGCCGAAATCCATGATGAAAACTCCCCCGTGTGATGTTGTGTGTAGCGCATGCTGTGCCGGCACAAGTCTGTGCGGTGCTGCGCCCTTGGCCTATAGTCGACTGACGGACTATAGCGCCAGTGCCACGTTGATAGGGCATCCCTCGACGCAGCCTGACTATCATGCCCGGTCGTACCCGACCGACGCGACTGTCGATCGACGATACTCGCCCCAATCGTGAGGAAACTAGCTATGAGCCAACGCTCACCCGCCGCCACCGTACAGGCCTATCTCGAAGAGTTATACAACCAGGGACATGTCGAAATGGCCGCCGAACTGGTGGCCGACCCGACCTGGCGTCACCAGGAGGGCAAGCTGACGCAGTTGTCGCTAGCCGACACCATCGAACGCCTCAAGCACAATTTCACCATCTGGCCGAAGATGCGTTTCGATTCCAAACAGGTACTGGTCGATGGCGACAAGGTCGCGGTGGCGTGGAACGGTTTATGTACCAAGCCCGACGGCGAAGTGCTGGAGCTCTATGGCATCGAAATTTTCCGCGTATGTGACGGGCGGATCGTCGAGATCTGGAATTCCAAAGAATGGCCGGGCCTGTGGCAGGCCTCGCCGCTGGACTGACGACGCTCAGATCACCTTGAGCATCGGTCGTGCGTTCGGGAAGCTCGCCGGCGGCAGCGCCTCGAAGGCCGGGCGCGGCCCATCGTGGTCAGCGTTTGACGGCTTCGCCGTGCAGGGTGATGCCATTGATGACCAGGAAGAATTGCAGTGTGGTGCCGGTCTCGACGATGTTGATGTCGAGCTTGGCAGTCTTGCCGCCAGGCGAATAAACCAGATTGGTGGACTTCGCCGTGCAGGTCGAAGAGACCGAATAGGTGCCGCTGGCGCTGCCGGTGCGGCCGGCCTCGCCGTTGCAACTCTCGCGCTGGAGACTGACTTTCACGGTGTTGTTCGATAAGTTGCCGGTATTGAAGGTCATTAAACCGAGACCTGCGCAGTAGCGGTTGTTCACCAGGTCAGTCGCGTCGTAGCTGAAGCCCCATACGTCTTTGATGGTGGTCGCCGTGCACTCGGCTTGGGCGGTCGCGGCAAGCGCCAACAACGTGGCGGCGGCCGACAGTCTGGTC
>JANLSI010000661.1:0-2523 GCA_031362345.1 Pseudomonadota bacterium | reverse complement strand
GCCTTCGCCCGTATCGTGATAGAAGCCACCGCGCCGTGCGCCCTCGTTCAAGGCCAGGATGGCGTTGGCCGACAGCGCGCCGAAACTCATGGCCGAGACATTGAACACACTCGCCGAGTAAGGCTTGGCGCAGCTCGCGTCGCCGACTTGGACACGGAAGTCGTGGCTGTCAATGGCCGTCGGCGCGATGGAGTGATTCATCCATTCGTATTGCGGCGCGTAGAGATCGAGCTGGGTGCCGAAGGGGCTCTTGTCGATGGTGCCCTTGGCGCGCTGATAGACAATCGAACGCTGGGCGCGCGAGAACGGTAATTCGTCGCGATCGGCTTCGATGAAGTACTGGCGAATTTCCGGGCGGATGTATTCGAAGAAAAAGCGGAAATGGGCGAGCACAGGATAATTGCGACGGATGGCCTGGCGTTGTTGGTGGTAATCCGCATAACCAAGCAGGGACAGGGCGCCAAACAGCAGTGCGGGCAAAAACAAACCGTGCACGAACAGCGATAACGCCAGACACGCCGCAGTCAAAATCACGCACGCCGCCCACGCCCAATAGCGCTGGGGAAGCAGAGAGTCCAGTGCGCTCAACATAGCTGGGTCCTCGCTAGGTGGTGGTCGTCCGATACTAACAGCTGGTAGGACGCCGGTTGTTTCCTACCTCGTTGAGGCCTAGTCCGACCTCAGGTGCCGCCTAAAGCAGCCTTCAGACTGGCCATTTCCTCGCGCAACACGCGCACTATCTCTTCCAGCACCGCGACCCGCTCCGCCAGGCTCTCGCCGCGCGGCGCGTAAACGACCGGCGCCGAGACCGCCACCGATTCGATGTGGCCGCTGAAGAGGTGGGCGTAGCGCGATTCGCGCGCGCCCGGCAGTCGTGGCAACCGCGCGACAAAGGGTCCGTCGCTGCGCGTCATCAGCGCGTCGAGCGCGGCCTCCACCGCCTGCGCGTCGGGGAATTCACACAAACGCTGGCTATGGGCGCGTAACTCGCCCGGCGTTTGCGCGCCCCGCAACAGCAATACACCAACGATGCCGAGTTCCTGGGCGGTGAATTTGAGTTCACCGAATTCCGTGTTACAGAAACGATGCTTGTACTTGGTCACGCGGCCGCCGTAGCCACCGCGATCGCTGACCAGATGGGCTTTGACCAGACTGTCGAGGGTCTCCTGCACGACGGCGGTTGAAAGTTCCAGGATGGGTTCGCGATTGGTCTTCTGATTGCAGGCTGCCATCAGCGCGTTCAATGACAAGGGATATTGATCGGGCGTCGTAATTTCTTTCTCAATCAACGCGCCGACCACGCGCGCCTCAAGCGCTGACAGTTCGTGATTCACGCGCCAGCGCCAGACGCGACGAACTTGGGTTCGCGTTTTTCCATGCTGGCCTTGACCGCTTCGATTTGGTCGGGCGAGCCCAGCAGGGTTCGTTGCAGCGCCTCCTCCAGCGCAAGGCCGCTAGGCCCAGCAGCGCACCAGGCCTCGTTCAACAGCCGCTTGGAGGCGCGCACGGCAAGGGGCGAGCGACTCGCAATGCTACGTGCGATGTCGAAGGCCACCGCCAAGGGATCGGCGGCGATGCGCGTGACGAGACCAAGCTGCAAGGCTTCCTGCGCTTCGACTATGCGTCCGGTCAGGGTCAACTCCTTGGCGACATCGAGTCGCACCAGCGCTGGCAGGGTTTGGCTGAGGCCCATGTCGGGGATGAGCCCGTATTTGATTTCCATCACCGACAGGCGTGTATCCGGCGCGGCGATGCGCAGATCGGCAGCCAAGGCAATCTGACAGCCACCGCCGAAAGCGACACCGCGCAGAGCGGCGATCACCGGCACCGATGCGTTCTGCCAGGCCATCGCTGCGCGCTGTGCGCGATTGTCAGCACCCCCATCGCGGGCCAGCAGCCGGTCCAGCACCGCGCACACTGCGGCCGGCCCCTTCAACATCTCAGCCATGATGGAAAAATCGAGCCCGGCGCAGAAACTCGCGCCATTGCCCGACAGCACCACGACGCGGATGGCAGGATGGTCCGCCAGCGCTGCGGCAGCGGCGTTGATGGCATCGAACATTTCCAAGGTCAGGGAATTGTGTTTATCCGGACGGTTCAAACGAATGTCGGCAATGCCCTCGGCAATGCTGACGGTAACGAGGTCGCTCATGGCGTACTGCTCCTGAAATTCAAATTGCGGACGTAATACGCGAACGCATGAGGTCGATGCGATCGTTGCCGAAATACATGTCATCGCCGTCCAGGAACAAAGTTGGTGAGCCATAGCCGCCGCGCGCCACTACTTCTTCGGTGGCCTGCCGCAGGCGATCTTTGCACGAGGCGCTGGCGATACCATCGAAGAAACGCTGACGGTCGATGCCAACGCTGGCGGCAATCGCGGCCAGTTCATCGTCCTGGGAAATATCGGCGAGCTCGCTCCAATAGCGCTTGAACACCGCGCGCACAAAGGGCACCAGGCAGCCTTCGTCCAGCGCCAGATAAGCGCCGCGCATGGCCTTCACGCTGTTGACTGGAAACACT
>JANLSI010000641.1:0-1638 GCA_031362345.1 Pseudomonadota bacterium | reverse complement strand
CGGCGCGACGGTGGCGATCGTCGACCAGTCGCAGTGGGACCGGCTTGCCGACCAACTTAGCCCCGCCGGCATCAAGCCCGTGATGTCCATCGGTGCCGGGCAGACCGGGGTGGCCCCCAGCTTCGAGGACTTCATCGCCGCCCACAGTGAGTCTGAACCCGATGTCGCCATTCACGGGGACGACGTGTGGGAGGTGCTGTTCACCTCCGGCACCACGGCGCGCCCCAAGGCGGTCATGATCTCCCATACCTACACCTATATGACCGGCTATAGCCATGTGTTGACCATGACCCGCGGCTTGGATCACGAGTCCGATCTCCGCCATGCGGCGTTCACGCCGATGGTCTTCCACATCGGCGATCATGCCTGCATGTTTGGCCCGCTGATGGCAGGCGGCACGGCGGTCATAGGCCGCAAGCCCGAAGGCCATGTGATGGCCGAGACCTGCACCCGTGAGCGCGTGACCTGTCTGTTCGGCGGATCGCCGCAATTCGTCGAGAGCATCATCCGCGCGGTTGAAGAGCGGCCCTTCGCCTACGACTTGAGTTCGATCACCGCCATGCACTTCGGCTGGGCGCCGTTGTCGCCGGGCTCACTCGCCGCGTTCCGGCGGCTATGCAGCCCGCAGGTCAAGATCTACGAGATTTGCGGCCAGACCGAGGCGGTGGCCTGCCATCGCTTTCATATCGATCGCCACCTCGACATGTACTTGCGCGAAGCGCCCGCGACCAATCATGTCGGCCTGCCAAGTCCGATCATGGCGGCGACGGTGTTTGACGAAAACGGCCAGGATCTGCGCGGGCGCAAGGGCGTGGCGGGTGAGGCGGTCTATCGCACCCCGGCGATGTTCTCCGGCTATTACCGCGATCCCAAAGCCACCGAAGAGGCGCTTGCCGGCGGCTGGTTTCATTCCGGCGACAGCTTCGTCTATCACGACGACGGCGTGCGTCTGATGGTTGACCGCTACAAGGACATCGTGAAATCCGGCGGCGAGAATGTGTCGACCATCCGCGTGGAAGCGATCCTGCAACAGCACCCGGACGTCGAGCGCGCCGCGGTGGTGGGCATGCCCGATGAACGCTGGGGCGAGGCGGTGACGGCCTGCATCATCCCCGCGAGCGGCAAAACCATAGACGAAACCGCCCTCATCGCCTTCGCCCGCGAGCGACTCGCAGGCTTCGAGACACCTAAGCGCATAGTGCTGATGAACGAGTTCCCTACCACCGTCGGCGGCAAGATCCTGAAGTACAAGATCCGTCAGATGTTGAACAACACCGCGAGCTGAGCAGACAGGCGCGTCAAGTTGTCCGCTATTTGCGCCGGAACGCCGCGCCGGGATGGCGGCTAGGCAAAGTGGGATGACCGAAGATTTTCTGGCGCAGCGGACCCGGCGTGTACTCGGTCTGCATCAGCCCGCGTTGTTTAAGAATGGGCGCCACGCCCTCGATGAAGTCGACGAAGGTGCCTGGTGTGGTGGCGTAGATCAGATTGAATCCATCGACACCTGATTCGCCGTAGGCAGTGAGCTTGTCTGCAATCTGCTCGGCGCTGCCCACTAGCCATTGACCGCTCATCTGCTGGCGCGCCAAATCGCCGAAGGTCAGCCCTCCTGCGGGCGCGCGCGCAGCGACACTCTTG
>JANLSI010000636.1:0-3907 GCA_031362345.1 Pseudomonadota bacterium | reverse complement strand
AGCATGACCGACACGCTGGCGGTAACGGCGCTGAACAATAAGGTGAGGGACAGCAACATGTAGGTGTTGCGAATAAGTTTATTGGTCGAAACGACCGCCGACGAGGCGGTTTGCAGGTTAGTAATCTGAGTCGGCATCTCTATTCTCCTTGAACGGTGCTGGGGCGGCCGGCGGCGCGCCCGCAAGCGGTGTGGCTGAGCCGATGATAGGCAGGTGCCGTCGAATTACAACCACTCCGGCAACGACTGCGGGCCATGCGGCCGGGCGGGGCGGTGTACAGCGCTGTGACCGCGCCTAGTCATCATGGTTCGCGGTCGGTCTATGAGGCATGGACATTGGCACTCATTGCGGCCTAAATACGCGACTGCGCTCAAGCCAGCGCCTACGCCTTTGAACGAATCTGAGGAAGTCGTGAATGAATGCCTCCGGCCAGCCTGTCGCATCCAATGTCGAGCACGATCTTGCCCGCATGCTGCCGGCAGTAGCGGCGTCCGAGCTTGAAAACCTGGCGCCGGCGGCGGCCGCCGCGATCCTGAAGCAGTATGCCGGCTCGTTGGCCGCGCCGGTGTGGGAACGCCTGGCACCGGCGGTCGCGCAGCGTTGCATGGCGGAATTCTCGGTGGCCGATGCCGCGCAGATGTTAAGCGCTATCGATCCCTCGCGCGCCGCAGCTATCATCGTGCGCCTTGATGAAGAGGAACGCGCACGCCTGCTGGCCGCCGTCAGCGACGTCGCGCGTGAACTGATCGATTTCGTCATGAGTTTCCCGCCCGGCAGCGCCGGCGCGATCATGGACCCACGCGTGTGGCATCTGCGCGGCAGCACGCAGGTCGGCGAAGCGATCGAACGTGTTCGGCAAGTTGCACCGGTACCGGGCCGCTCGGCCGGCCGCCGACTGTTCTATCTGGTCGATGACGAAGCCCGCTTGAACGGCATCGTCGAGGCGCAGGACATGATCCTGGCCCAGCCCGAGGACACCCTCGGACAATATTCGCGACCGGTACCGGCGGTCGCCCAAGTCACTATGAGCAATGAGGAAGTCGTCGACTTGATCGACCGCCACGGCTTGAGCAGTCTGCCGGTGGTGGACAGCGGCGGCCGCCTGATCGGTGTGGTCCGCTACGACTCATTGGTCGCTGCAACCCGCGCCGAAGCCTCGGTCGATTTGCAGACTATCTTCGGTGCCAGCAAAGAAGAGAGCGCTTTGTCGCCGGCGGGCTTCGCGGTGCGCAAGCGTCTGCCCTGGTTGCAGATCAATCTGGTCACGGCCTTTATGGCCGCCGCCGTGGTCGGCCTGTTCGAAGACACTATTGCCAGCAATGCGCAACTCGCGGTGCTGCTACCGGTGGTGGCGGGGCAATCGGGTAACACTGGCGCGCAGGCCCTGGCGGTCGTCATCCGAGGTCTTGCGCTGCGCGAGATCAACGCCTCCCATTGGCGCAAGGTGGTCGGCAAGGAATTCTTGGCTGCCTTGGTCAATGGCATCGCGATCGCCGCCACCACCAGCGCCGGTGTCTACTTGTGGAGTCGCTCTGGGACCTTGAGCGCCATCATCGGCATGTCGATGGTGTTATCGATGGTCCTGGCCGGACTTGCCGGCGCCGCTATTCCGCTCGCGCTGACCAAGCTCAGGCAGGATCCGGCGCAGTCCTCGTCCATCGTCTTGACGACGGTGACGGACGTGGCAGGTTTCTTTTCGTTTTTGGGTATCGCGACGCTGCTGCTGCATGCGATGTGAAGACGTTGCAGGACTCGCGCGCGAGCAGCGTTCAGAACCGGTACAACACGCCTGCCGTCACACGATAACCACGATAGTGCGCGCCGATCGCGCTGTCCGCATCGAAATAGAGCGCGGAAACATCCAGCGCCAGGCGGGCAGCCAGCGCGACATTGAAGCCGAGCGTGGCGCTTAGCGTATCCGTATCGAGACGATAGGCGATACGCGAATGGCGTCCATCGCTCAAGGCCGAATCGCTGTCCCGGGCGCGGGCGGCGACGTTGAGTTCGACATTCGGGGCGGCGCTTGATACCGCGTCACCGCGTTGCCAGGCGAGCGTCGCGTAGTAGGTCACGCGCTCGATACGCCAATCCACATTGCCATAGACGCGATGGACTTCGCTGTCGAACACCCTGCCGTGCCAGCTGCGATCGATGGCAAAACGATAGCCGAAGCGCAGATTGATACGGTCGGTCAGTGCGCTGCCGGTGGCCGCTTCGAAACCGATCCGTCCACCATCGCGCATCGCGCTGTGTTGGAACTGGCGAAGCGCACCGTTGACACTCGCCTCTAGCCACGGTGCGTTGAATTCGGCGGACGGCTTGTAGCGGTAACTTACCTGGCCGGAGAGCAGGGCACGACTTAGGGCTTGCCAGTGCGCGTAACGTTGATATTCGCCCGCCAGCGACGCCAGCAGCCCGCCCTTGGCACCGGTCGGCAGCAGCCAGTTGGCACTTGCACGAGCGCGCATGACATCGTCGTCCAGTACTTCGGAAGCGCGCGCGGCATGGGCGAAATTGTCTTCGTAGAGGTAGGACAACTCAGTGTCGAAATAAGGCGTGGCGCCATGGCAGGGTGACGCGGCGAGTATCGAGCAACACATTACCACGCGGCCGAGGCGGCGGCAGAGCGACACAGCGCGTATTGGGGTGGTGGCTTGCAAGGACAGGGACGATTGCGGTGTGGGGCTGGCGTTAAGCATACTCGTAGCCTCGTGTGCATCAAACCGGCCCGCCCGACGGTGTCCGTAGCGACCTCCCTTGGCGAGGATCTCCCATGACCAGAACTGATCTTGAACATGAGCAACGTCGCATCTTCGTGGTGCGCGCGCTGGCCGCCGGCTTGTTCGCAGCCGCAGGACCCAGCATGGCGGCGCTCTTGGGACATCTGCCGAAACCCATGCCGGCGGGCAAGTCGATTTTCCTGCTGCAAGGCCTGGTCACCGTGAATGGCGCGACTGCTACCGCGGATACCGCTATCCGCGCCGGTGATCGCATCGAAACTGCGCCCAACAGCCGCGTGATCTTCGTCGTCGGGCAGGACGCCTTCATCCTGCGCGAAGCCAGCACGCTGCAATTGGAGCCGGCACCCGCCGAGTTCGTAGTCGAGACGCTGCGCCTGGTCACCGGCAAGTTGCTCTCGGTCTTCGGCAAGACACGGCATGCTGTCGATACCCCGACCGCCACCATTGGTATCCGTGGCACCGGCCTCTATGTCGAGGCCGATGCCGAACAAAGCTATGTCTGCACCTGCTACGGTACGACCGAAGTCAGCGCCAAGGATGACCCATCCGTCATCGAGACGATTCAATCCCGACATCATGACGCGGCACGCTATGTACTGGCCGCCAGTGCCAAAGGCCCGCACCTGCGCGCGGCCCCCTTCATCAATCACACCGACGACGAACTGGCGCTGGTCGAAGCGCTGGTGGGTCGCGCGCCACCGTTCGTATTACCCGGCGACAGCTATTCAACCCCGCGCCGTAGCGAGTACTAAATAAGCGCCCCATCAGCCCAATCCAACGGCGAGCTTTGCTAGCAGCCGGTCGGGCTTAGGGAATCGTCGCGAGGTGATGGGAATGCGAGGACAGATGCGCGCGCATTCGAGGCGAATAGCGGGGCTCAAACGACAATGCGCGCACATATGCACCGCTATCCCACCGCCGCAGCAGATTCACCCTAAGTCCGACAGGCTGCTAAACTGCCGGCTCCAGGAGAGGTGGCAGAGCGGTTGAATGCACCGGTCTTGAAAACCGGCAAGGGTTAATACCCTTCGTGGGTTCAAATCCCACCCTCTCCGAAAATTATAAAGAGCCCTTTGTGGATCCTTTATAGTTTTCGAAGCATGGTGTGTGAATGAACCGACCCAGGTTCACAAACTCGCACAGCGAGGTTGGGCGCCGCGTCGCGG
>JANLSI010000591.1:0-2819 GCA_031362345.1 Pseudomonadota bacterium | reverse complement strand
GGCGCCCACGCTGCTACTGTGCCAGGTGCAGTGCGCCGCGGAGCTTGGCGCATTACCGCCCAGCGGCGGGCTATTGTGGTCGCCACCCAGGACATTCGCGCCGGCCGCACTACCGGCGTCGTGGGCGGTCACGTCCGACAGTATCGCGCTGTGGCTCGCGCAGGCACTGGCTGCAACGGCCTTGATTTTGGTGAAATCCCTATCGGCAGCAGCATTGAGCGCTATGCGCGCCGATACGCTCGCCGCGAGCGGGGTGGTAGACGCGCATTTCCCCTCCTTGGTGGTGGGCGGCGAGGTGCCTGTGCGGCTGATGGGGAAGTCTCAGATCCTCGATTTCACCCGGCATTTGCAGGCCGGTATTGTGCCCGGCGCGGCGCTCGGCTGAGGACCCTACGCGCTATCACGTTCGGTGCCGTGGGCGCCACTATGGCCGCGCGGGACGGGCACTAAAAAAAGCTGGTGAGGCTGTTGTCAGCCCCACCAGCTAATGCAGCGCATCTTAGCTCCCATGCGAGGAGGTCTGGTCTAATGCCCAATTAGTCCCAGCTAAGAGCGCCGCCGGTCTGGTACTCGGTCACCCGAGTTTCAAAAAAATTCTTTTCCTTCTTGAGGTCGATGACCTCACTCATCCACGGAAATGGATTGCTTGCACCCGGATACTGCTCCGGCAAGCCGATCTGGGCACAGCGCCGGTTGGCGATGAAGCCCAGATAATCCTCGAACATATTGGCATTGAGCCCGAGTACACCGCGCGGCATGGTGTCGTGGGCGTAGGCGATTTCAAGATCGACCGCGTCGCGAATCAGCGCAATGATCTGCTTCTGGAAAACCGCGGTCCACAGATGCGGGTTTTCAAACTTGATCTGGTTGATGACATCGATGCCGAAATTCATATGCATCGATTCGTCGCGCAGAATGTACTGAAACTGCTCAGCGACACCGGTCATTTTATTACGCCGCCCCATGGACAGGATCTGGACGAAGCCGACGTAGAAAAAAATGCCTTCAAACACCACGTAGAAGGCGATCAGATCGCGCAGCAGGCGTTGATCGGCCGCCGGCGTGCCGGTATTGAAGGTGGGATCGCCCAGGCTCTGAGTGAATTTCAGCGCCCATGCCGCCTTGTTGTGCACCGCCGGCACTTCGCGATACATGTTGAATACCTCGGCCTCGTCCAGGCCCAGGCTTTCCACGCAGTACTGGTAGGCGTGGGTGTGCAGCGCCTCCTCGAAGGCCTGGCGCAGCAGGTACTGGCGGCATTCAGGATTGGTGATCAGGCGATAGACCGCCAGCACCAGGTTGTTCGCGACCAGCGAATCGGCGGTCGAGAAGAAACCAAGATTGCGCTTGATGATCGTGCGCTCGTCGGCGGTCAGGCCGTCGGGATCTTTCCACAGACTAATGTCCGCATTCATATTGATCTCTTGCGGCATCCAGTGGTTCGCACAACCATCCAGATACTTCTGCCAGGCCCACTTGTATTTGAAGGGCACCAGCTGATTGAGATCGGCTTGGCAGTTGATCATCTTCTTGTCGTCGACGGCCAGACGCCGCGCCCCGAATTCGACTTGTTCAAGACCGCTGATGCCGTGCTCGCCGTGGTCCTTCTGCGCCGCTGGCGTGCCGCGCATGACGCTGTTTTCGGCGCGCATTTCGCTGCGCTCGATCTCAGCCAAGGCCTCGCTGGCCAGCATCGCGCGGGCATGCCGTACGGGCGGCACTGCACTAGCGGTGGTCGGTTTGAACATGGCCGTCGGATCATCCCAATTCAGCATCGTCATTTTCCTAGTGGAGTGTCGTCGCGGGCGCTGCTTACTGGCAGGCTTCGCAGTCAGGATCGAGTATTGAACAGATCTTCGGACCGTCGTCTGCCGACATCTTCTGCACCGCATTCAAGCGGCCATCAGCAAGCGTGCTCTTCTCGACGTGAGTAGCACCCATGGTGCGCAAATAGTAGGTAGTCTTCAGACCACGTACCCACGCCAGCTTGTAGAGGTTGTCGAGCTTGGCGCCGCTAGGCTCGGCCATGTAGAGGTTCAAAGACTGGCCCTGGTCCAACCATTTTTGTCGACGGGAACCGGCTTCCACCAGCCAGCGTGAATCGACTTCGAAAGCGGTGGCGTAGAGCTCCTTCAACTCGTTCGGTATGCGGTCGATCTGGGCGACGCTGCCGTCGTAATACTTCAGGTCGTTGACCATCACCTCATCCCACAGCTTGCGCCGCTTGAGGTCGTCAACCAGGAACATGTTGACGACGGTAAAGTCGCCCGACAGATTAGCTTTCACGAACAGGTTCTGATAAGCCGGTTCGATCGACTGACTGACGCCGCAAATATTGGAGATGGTGGCGGTCGGCGCGATCGCCATGCAGTTCGAGTTGCGCATGCCGACCGTGCGCACGCGTTCGCGCAAGCTCGCCCACTCCATGGTGGTGTCATGGTTGACGTCGATATAGCCACCGCGACCTGCTTCGAGCAGGCTGATCGAGTCGATCGGAAGGATGCCCTTGCTCCACAGCGAGCCATCGTAGCTGGCGTAGACGCCACGTTCGGCCGCTAGATCGGTCGAGGCCTTGATCGCGTAGTAGCTGACCACTTCCATGGAGCGATCGGCGAACTTTATCGCGGCCTCGGTGGCGTAGGGGATGCGCAACTGATACAGGCAATCCTGGAAGCCCATGATGCCGAGACCGACCGGGCGGTGACGCAGGTTGGAAGCACGCGCGGTAGGGACACTGTAATAGTTGTAGTCGATGACGTTGTCGAGCATGCGCATCGCGATGCCGACGGTGTGGGCGATCTTCGCTTCGTCGAGCTGGC
>JANLSI010000578.1:0-6368 GCA_031362345.1 Pseudomonadota bacterium | reverse complement strand
GGGACACGGGTTCGGAATCTCCTTGTGCACGGCGTCGATGGCGCGCATGACGTCGCGGGGCAGTTTGATGGTGGCCGCGCGCAGATTGGATGCCAGTTGCGCGGGCGTCGTAGCACCTATGATAACGCTGGTCACGTAGGGTTTCGACGCGGCGAAGGCCAGTGCCATGGCGGCAGGTGCGAGGCCCGCTGCGTTCGCGATCGCGACATAGCGCTTGCCGGCCACGCGCGCGGCCGGCGCGTTGTAATGACGATAATGGCGCGCATGCTGGATGAGACGCGCGTCTGCGGCGGCCGTCAGGTCGAAATATTTGCCGCTCAGCAGGCCACCGGCCAGTGGTCCATAGGCGAGCAGGCCGCAGCCCTCACGCCAAGCGATTTCGGCCAAGCCGACTTCGAAGCTGCGGTTCAAGAGATTGTAGGGATTCTGGATGGTGACAATGCGCGGCAGACCGTGAAGGGCTGCGAGCCGCAGGAATTCGGCCATGCCCCAGGCGGTCTCATTGGCGATGCCGATGTGGTGGATCTTGCCGGCTGCAATGAGCACCGCGAGCGCGCGCAAGGTCGCTTCGATGCTGAATGGGGATTCTTCCCGTGGCGGTTTGAAGCCGCGTTGATTGAAGTAATTGGTGGCGCGGTCCGGCCAGTGTAATTGCAGCAGATCGATGCAATCGACACCGAGCCGCGCAAGCGAGCCCTCGACCGCGGCGCGTAGATTGTCAGCATCGTGTCGCGAGCGACCGCTGCGGATCCAAGGCACATAGGCGGCAGGACCCGCGACCTTGGTCGCGATCACGAGGTGCTGGCGTTTGCCGCTGCGCGCAAGCCACTGGCCTACAAGGCGTTCGGTCTCGCCATAGGCCGTCGCGCTGGCTGGTGCGGGATAAAGTTCGGCAGTGTCAATCAGCGTGATGCCGGCCTCGATCGCCAAGTCCAATTGGGCATGGGCCTCAGCTGCGCTATTCTGTGCGCCGAAAGTCATGGTGCCGAGCGCCCAGCGACTGACCTCGATATCCGTGTTTCCCAGCCTGGACTTTTCCATTGAAATCAAATTACGCAGTACGAACGCCTAAGCCAATTGGATGGCGGACGGCGGCACTACTGGCCGCGCTGTGCGTGCCGCGCCGACCATGAATGACAACATCATCGCCAGCCGCTTTCGCGGCTTTCTGCCGGTTATCGTCGACGCCGAAACCGGTGGTTTCAACGCCCACACCGATGCTTTGCTCGAAATCGCTGCGGTCACCCTTGAGGTTGATCCGGATCTCGGCTGGCGTCGCCAGGCAACGTTCGCGTTTCACGTCAGACCCTTTCCCGGTGCCAATCTCGAACGCCGCGCGCTGGAGTTCAATAAGATTGATCCCTTCCATCCGTTCCGCCTGGCGGTGGAGGAAAGCGAGGCTCTGCGCGAGATCTTCACGGCGGTGCGCCGGCAGATTACTGAACATTTTTGTACCCGCGCGATCCTGGTTGGGCACAATCCGGCTTTTGATCTCTCCTTCGTCAAGGCTGCCGCCCATCGGTGTGGCATCAAAGACATGCCCTTTCATCACTTCAGCACTTTCGACACTGCCGCCTTGTCAGGTGTCGCCTACGGCCAGACGGTGCTGGCGCGTGCGGTGCGCGCGGCGGGCTTTCCCTGGGATCCGGCCGCCGCCCATTCGGCTATCTACGACGCGGAGCGCACGGCCGATCTGTTCTGCGCGATCGTCAATCGCTGGGACAAGCTGGCTGGCGTACCGCGCGATTGAGTCTGGACGCTGCGCGTTCAGGGCGTGCTGATGCGTTGCGCCCATGACTCGGTGGCGTGACGCAGGTCGGTGAGATCGAGCGTCATAAGTTGGCGATCGCGCACGACCCGCCGTCCGCCGACCCACACCTGCGCAATCTGGTCGCGATGCCCGCTGTAGATAATCTGTGAGAGCGGGTCATAGACCGGCCGTGCGCGCAGTTCGCCGAGGTCGATGGCGACCAGATCGGCTTGCTTGCCGACTTCTATCGAGCCGATGCTGCGTTCTAGGCCTAAGGCCAGCGCGCCGTTGTAGGTCGCCATGCGCAGCGCCTGGGCCGCTGGTAAAACGCAGGGATCGCCGGCCACGCCCTTGGCCAGCAGTGCGGCGGTGCGGATCTCGCTCAGCATATCCAGATCGTTGTTGCTGGCGGCGCCATCGGTGCCGCAGGCGACGTTGACACCGCGCGCCAGCAGTTCGGCAACCGGACAGAAGCCGCTCGCAAGTTTGAGATTCGATTCCGGACAGTGCACGACGGTGGCGCCGCTGACGGCGAGCAGATCGAGTTCGTCCGCGTCCAGACAGGTCATATGCACGCCGAGCAGGCGCGGTGTGACCAGCCCCAGTCCTTGCAGGCGACGCAGCGGACGTACGCCGTTCATGGCTATCGCACGCTCTACTTCGTCCTGGGTTTCCTGCACGTGCATGTGCACCGGCACGTCGAGTTCCTCGGCCAACACAGCGATGCGGCGCAGCGCTGCATCATCGACCGTATAGGGCGCGTGCGGTGCGAAAGCGCTGGTGATGAGCGGATGATCACGAAACTTGTCGTGCACGCACTGGCCCTTACGGAAATACTCGTCGACGTCCGCTGCCCAGGCGCTGGGAAAGCCGATCACGATCATGCCGATAGTGGCGCGTATGCCGGCCTCGATGGCCGCCGCCGCCGCTTCGTCGCCGAAGAAATACATATCGTTGAAACAGGTCGTGCCGCCGAGCAACATCTCGGCCGCCGCCAGACGCGTACCGTCGCGCACGAATTCGCGATTGACGGCGCGTGCCTCGGCTGGCCAGATGTGATTTTCCAGCCAGTCCAGCAACGGACGATCGTCAGCCATGCCACGAAACAGACTCATAGCGGCGTGGGTATGGGCGTTGACGAAGCCGGGAATCAGGGCGTGTTCAGGACAATGTAACTCTTCGACGTGGGTGCCGGGGCTGCGCCATTGCGCGCTCGGCAGGATGGCGCTGATGCGCGAATCTTCGATAAGCACCGTGTGATGATCAAGTACCACACCAGCCGGTTCGACCGGAACGACCCAGCGCGCATGGATGGCCTGAACGGTGTGCGGCATGAAGAACTTAAGCAGACGTCGATTTCAGACTAAAGTACCACAGCACCGATCGGGGAACACATGCATGTCGCAGATTCGCGAAGCCGTCCAGGCGATGCGCTGGAGCGCTGACCATTTGGTGCTGCTCGATCAGCGCTGTCTGCCCCACGATGTGCGTTACATCGAATGTCATGACGCGGACAGCGTGGCGGACGCGATTCGCTGCATGGTCGTGCGCGGTGCACCGGCTATCGGTATAACCGCTGCCTACGCTGTCGCGCTCTCGGTCCGTGAACATTTCGCGCGCGCGCCCGATGATTGGCGACGCGGCGTGGCAAGGGATCTCGCCATGCTGCGCGCGAGCCGTCCAACTGCGGTCAATCTCATGTGGGCGCTCGATGTGATGGGGGCGGCCTGCGCGGCACTGGAGGATGAGCCCTTTGCGCCGATGCTGGCGCTCGCTCAACGTCTGCATGCTGAGGATCTCGCCGCCAATCGCATCATGGGCGATCTGGGCGCCGCCCTGATCGCGCCCGGTTCGGGCGTACTGACCCATTGCAACGCTGGCGCGCTCGCGACCGCCGGTCACGGCACGGCACTCGGTGTGATCCGCAGCGGTTGGCGTGACGGCCGCATTACTTCCGTCTATGCCGGCGAGACCCGACCGTGGTTGCAGGGCGCGCGGCTCACCGCCTGGGAACTGATGCAGGACGGCATAGACGTGACCCTCATCGCCGACAGCGCGGCGGCCTGGCTGATGGCCCAGGGCCGCGTGCAATGGATTATCGCCGGTGCCGATCGCATTGCCGCCAATGGCGACGCGGCCAATAAGATTGGCACCTACGGGCTCGCCATGCTGGCGCGCGCTCACGGTCTGCGTTTCATGATCGCAGCCCCGCTCTCGACCATCGATTTAGCGACTGCCAGCGGTGCTGATATCACCATCGAGCATCGCGATGGCAGCGAGTTGACTGAGCTCGCGGGCGTGGCGGTGGCGGCACCGGGTGTGCGAGCGCTGAACCCGGTGTTCGATGTCACGCCCGCCCATTTGATCGATGCCCTGGTGACGGAGCGCGGCGTGATCGAGCGTCCTCACGCGGTGGCCATCGCAGCCCTCTTCGAGCCCTAGCGCAACGCCAACACAGGGGTGCCTTGATCAAATTCAGCGTGCTATACTCCGCGCCTCCCGTCGCCGGGAAATTCTTTTAAAAATTCAATAAGTTATTTTACTTCCCATGGCTGATTTCGCGCGCCTGCTGGTGCCTGTCAACATCGAGGACGAAATGCGCCAGTCCTACATGGATTACGCCATGAGCGTAATCGTAGGACGCGCACTGCCGGATGCCCGCGACGGGCTGAAACCGGTGCATCGCCGCGTACTTTTCGCGATGCACGAAACAAGCAACGTCTGGAACCGCCCTTATGTGAAGTGCGCGCGCGTGGTCGGCGAGGTGATGGGTAAATACCATCCCCATGGCGATAGCGCGATCTACGACACGCTGGTGCGCATGGCGCAGGATTTCTCCCTGCGTTACACGCTCATCGATGGCCAGGGCAACTTCGGTTCGGTCGATGGCGACGCGGCTGCGGCCATGCGTTACACCGAGTGCCGCCTCGATCGTATCGCCAACGAACTGCTGGCCGACATCGATCGCGACACGGTCGATTTCGTGCCGAATTACGACGGCAAGGAACGCGAGCCGACGGTATTGCCATCGCGTATTCCGAATCTGCTGGTCAATGGCTCGAGCGGCATTGCGGTCGGTATGGCGACCAATATCGCCCCGCACAATCTGCGTGAAGTAATCGATGCCTGTGTGGCACTGATCGACGATCCGTCGCTCGATATCGACGCCTTGATGCGCTACATCCCGGGTCCCGATTTCCCAACCGCCGGCATCATCAACGGCGCGGCCGGCATTCGTGAGGCTTATCGCACCGGCCGCGGGCGCATTTATGTCCGCGCGCGCAGCGAGATCGAGGACGCCGACACCGATCTGCCGCGCATTGTCATCAGCGAGCTGCCCTACCAGGTCAACAAAGCGCGTCTGATCGAAAAGATTGCCGAGCTCGTCAAGGAAAAGAAGATCGAGGGCATACGCCCCGATGGCCTGCGCGACGAGTCCGATAAGGACGGTATGCGCATCGTCATCGAACTCAAGCGTGGCGAGAGCGCCGAGGTCTTGCTCAACAACCTCTACCGCCACACCCAGATGCAGTCGGTGTTCGGCATCAACACCGTGGCCCTGGTCGACGGTCAGCCGCGCACGCTCAATCTGCACGACTTGCTGGATTGTTTCCTGCGTCATCGCCGCGAGGTGGTGACCCGTCGCACCTTGTTCGAGGTGCGCAAGGCGCGCGATCGCGCGCATATTCTGGAAGGCCTCGCCGTCGCGCTGGCCAACATCGACCCGATCATCGCGCTCATCAAGGCCTCGCCGAACCCGCATGAGGCGCGCGAAGCGCTGATGGCCGAGGCTTGGCCACCGGGTCTGGTCATGACCATGCTTGCGCGCGCCGGATCCGATGTCTCGCGGCCCCAAGATCTGGCGCCGCAGTTCGGCATGAAGGATGACGGCTACCACCTGTCGGAACGGCAGGCCAAGGAAATTCTCGACATGCGCCTGCAGCGCCTCACTGCGCTTGAGCAGGACAAAATTCTCGACGAATACCGCGAGGTGCTGGCGCGTATCGATGATCTGCTCGATATCCTGCAGCGACCCGAGCGTCTCATGCAGGTTATCCGCGATGAGCTGCTGGAAATTCGCGAGAACTTTGGCGACGCGCGCCGTACTGAGATCGTTGATACTCACGAGAACCTCTCGCTTGAAGATCTGATCTCCCAGGAAGACGTGGTCGTGACCTTGTCCCACACCGGCTACGCCAAGTCGCAGCCGATCGAGGTCTATCGCTCGCAGCGTCGTGGTGGCAAGGGCAAGACCGCGACCACCACCAAGGACGAGGATTTCGTCGACAAACTGTTCGTGGCCAATACCCACGACACCATGTTGTGCTTCTCCAGCCATGGCAAGCTGTACTGGCTGAAGGTCTACGAAGTGCCGCAAGCGGGCCGCACCGCACGCGGTCGGCCGCTGGTCAACTTGTTGCCATTGGTCGAAAACGAGCGCATCACGGCGGTGCTGCCGATCAAGGAATTTGATCCGGAACTCTACGTCGTCATGGCGACCGCCAGCGGCGTGATCAAGAAGACTTCGCTCGCAAGTTTCTCGCGCCCACGTTCAGCCGGCATCATTGCGGTCGATCTGGACGACAACGATCGTCTGGTTGGCGTGGCGCTGACCCAG
>JANLSI010000535.1:0-2001 GCA_031362345.1 Pseudomonadota bacterium | reverse complement strand
GAGGCAACGTGGCCGTCGTCGTCGGTCGCCGCCATCGCCACATCGCCGCTCACGAAAATGTCTTTGACTCCTTTCGCACGCAGACAGGCGTCCGCATGAATGCGGCCAAAGCGATCCCGTTCGCCGGCAATCTGCGCCGTTAGCGGGTGCGCTCTGGCGCCGGCTGTCCACACCACCGTATTGGTTTCGATGCGTGCGCCGGTCGAGGTGGTGACACTATCGGCATCGATAGCCACGGCGCCGGCTGAAGTAATGACCTCGACGCCGCACTCGGCCAAGGCTTCTTCAATCAGCGGGCGCGGAACCGGCCCCAAATCAGGGCCGATGGCCGCTGCCTGTTCAAGCACAACGACCCTGATCGGAGCGTCGTTGCCAAGTATGTCGCGTAAGCGCTGCGGCATCTCGCACACGGTTTCGATACCGGTGAAGCCACCGCCGGCCACCACCACCGTATTGCGGGCGGTAGTCGCCGGTTTAGTGACCAGTGCGCGCAAGTGTTGATCGAGCGCGATGGCGCTCGAGAGCTGATCGACGTTGAAGCTGTGTTGCTTAAGGCCCGGGATGTTCGGCAGGAACAACTGGCTGCCGGTTGCCAGCACGAAGCGATCGTAGGGCAGTGTCGAGCGCACACCTGCGTTGCTCAGTATCGTGATGGTGTGGCTTGCGGCATGAATTTCTTCGACGGTACCGGCGCAGTAGTGGACCCCGATAGCGGCGAAGAGCGCTGCGAGATCAGGCGCCATCTCGTCGAATAAGGTTTCATACAAGCGCGGACGGATATGGAGCGCCGGTGTCGGTGACACCATGGTGATCTCCACCTCGTTCTCCATGCCGGCTAGCGCGACAGCCCGTGCTGCCGAGATTGCCGACCAGGTTCCGGCGAAACCGGATCCGGCGATGACTATCTTCTTGGTCGTTGCGCTAGCGGTCATGATGTCGTTCCTTCAATGATTGCGGACCAATCAGCCCCGTCCTGTCGTGCAGGTAAGGGATTGCGAGCGCCGCTCGTTCAGTGTGCGACCGGCAGCTGGAATGAGATGTTTGATCTACCTGGTGCGACCACGCGGCGGATCGGATTGCCGATCCAGCTTCCTGACCGCTCTCGACAAGCGGCGGGCAGTGCCCCGCGAGTCCAGCCAGAGGTGAACGCTGCGGCCGAAGTTCTCGGGCGCCTTGTGCGCGAGTTTCTGCGCCAGATCAGCCAGTGTCTCCTGCGCCAGCGTGTCGCGCATGGATTTCTCCGCGCGTAACATCACGGCGTGAATGGCGCAAACGCCGTTCGTCGCCCAGCGCGGCGCAGCGCCCGCGAAGAGCGCGCAGCTGGCTCGGATCTCCTGGCATCCGAACAGCGGTTTGTTGCCCTCAAGCGCATCGACTATCGCCAGAACGGTGATGTCCGCAGCCGGCTTGGCCAGGCGATAACCGCCGTTCAGGCCTTGATTCGAAATGACTATTCCGGCTTTTTCCAGCTTGGGAAAGATCTTGGCAACGAAGCTCGGCGAAATACCTTGCAGCTCGGCAAGATCTCGACTGCTCGGTTGCTTTTCGCCCGCGCCGACCAGCCACAGCAAGCAATGGATGCCGTATTCAACGCTGCTGGTCAGATGTGCCATAACGCGGACTATAGTTATCCGCGTTATAAACTGCAAGATGGTACAAACGCTACCGGTCATTTCGTCGCCGGATAGATAGAGGAGCTCGCTATGGCCACCCTGCGAGGTGCTACGCTCGGCCTATCGATCGTCTGCTGTCCAGCGCTTATGCCACCATTGCCACGTTCAACGATACATTCACCCAGAGTTTTGCTGTGCTGGGCATCCCCGCAGGCACCGATACCTGGGTAACACAGGTGCAGGTGATGGTGCCGGCGACGACACACAGGCGGCGGTGGCGCGAGGCCCGCCGCGCGGTTCACGCACGGCGCGCACGTGAGCCGGCCGTAGGGTGCGCGCCCGCAATCCAGGAGTAGTCGCCATGGGTAAGCTCGAATGTCGGAAGTTC
>JANLSI010000519.1:0-8939 GCA_031362345.1 Pseudomonadota bacterium | reverse complement strand
AACTGCGGCAGGAAAGCTTCCAGCACTTCGAGCGGCGTACTGTCCTGGGTATGGGCCGGGAAATACGCCTTGTTGCCGAGCACCCGACCATGACGGATGAAGAACACTTGCACACAGCCGACCCCGTCTTTGACCGCCGCGGCGACCACGTCGAACTCGCCCTCCTCACCCTCGACGTTCTGCTCAAGCTGCACGCGCTTCAAGCTCGTGATCTGATCACGTAGCCGCCCTGCGCGTTCGAATTCAAGCGCAGCGGATGCCTGCTCCATCTGTGCGACCAAATGGGTGATGACCTCCTCGCTGCGTCCGTCGAGGAACATCAGCGCATGCTCAACATCGGCCTGATAGACCGGCGGCTCGATCAGTCCCACGCAGGGCGCCGTGCAGCGATTGATCTGATGCTGCAGGCACGGTCGGCTGCGATTATTGAAGAAGTTATCCTCGCATTGGCGGATCAGAAACAGCTTCTGCAGAAGATTGAGCGTGTCGCGCACCGCACCGGCATTGGGGAACGGCCCGAAGTAACGGCCCTTGCCGCTGCGCGCACCACGGTGGAATCGCAGGCGCGGAAACTTGTGATCGAGATCGGCGTAGATGTACGGATAGCTCTTGTCGTCGCGCAGCACCACGTTGTAGCGCGGGTGCAGTGCCTTGATCAGCGTACTTTCGAGGATCAGCGCCTCGGTCTCGTTAGCAGTGACCGTGACCTCGACCCGCGCGACCTGCGCGACCATCGCCATGACCTTGATAGCGTTAGCGGCCTGACGGTTGAAATAACTGCTGGCGCGCTTGCGCAGATTGCGCGCCTTGCCAACGTAGATGACGTTCCCACGCTCATCGAGCATGCGGTAGATACCCGGGTCATTGGGCAACTCGCGGCAAAAGGCGCGCAGACCTTCCAGGCGCTCTTCGTCGTTCATCAGCGCTTGCCAAGCAGGCCTGCGGCCTGTGCAAACACCGCTTCGAACATCGGGGTGGTGAGCCGCCGGGTCTGGGTGTTGTAGCGGCTGCAGTGATAGGAATCGAGCAGGGTCAACCCACGCACCGGCAGCGCATGCTGCGCGCCGTGGCCAAATTTGAAATCGCGCAGACGGAGCTGCAAGGCACGCAACACCGCACCATGAGCTATCTGCCCAAGCGCGATCACGACACCGTTCACCGGCACACGGGCCAGATCGGCGTCGAGGTAGGTGTTGCACTCGCGCACTTCGAGCGGCGTCGGCTTATTCGCCGGCGGCAGGCATTTCACTGCGTTGTTGATGCGGCAATCGATGAGTTCGAGGCCGTCGTCGCGCGCGACGGATACCGCCCCAGTGGCGAAGCCGAAGGCATGCAGGGTGGCGTAGAGTAGGAGGCCGGCATGGTCACCGGTAAACGGTCGACCACTGGCATTCGCGCCATGCATACCCGGCGCGAGCCCCACCACCAGCAAGCGGGCATCGGCGGCACCGAAGGGCGGCACCGGTCGGCCATGGTAAGCGGGGTAGTCGGCACGGACCTCACGCAGAAACCCACTCAGGCGCGCACAGCGCGTGCAATCGAGGTTGAAAATCTTAAGTAGGGCGGCTTTGCTCATCGTCGCCATGATACGGTCGAAGTGGCCGCGCTTCGACCCCGGGCCGCGCGCCTTACAACGCTTCGCGCAGCGACTCACTCATGATCTTGATCATGGCACGGGCTCGCTCTTGTGCGCCTGAAAATGCGCGAAGATCTGCTTGAAGGTTGCGGTGAAGGCGGCCGGCTCGCGCGCCAGCCACTGCACGATATCGGTGCTTGACCACCAGCCGCCGGCGGCGATCTCGCGTGGGTCGGGACGCGGTTCGACAGCGGTGCATCCGACATAGACACGCACGAACTCTTGGCCTGTCTCAGGCTGGGCCGGCAGATCGCAAATCGCGCGAAGCGCCACGTCGCGCAGTGCGAGTTCTTCGCCGAGCTCGCGCTGGGCTGCGGCGAGGTATTCCTCGCCGCTGTCGACATGACCCGCCGCGGAGGTGTCCCACAAGCCAGGATCGACATCCTTGTGCTCAGAGCGGCGCTGCAGATAGATGCGTCCCTGCCCATCCACAATCAGCATATGTACCGCGCGGTGCCGCAGGCCACGACCATGGACTTCGCTGCGCGGCGCGCTGCCGATCACATTATTGTCGGCATCGACAATGTCGATCATCTCGACCGTCGCCGCGCCGTCATCTGCCTGCTGCAAAGCCATCTGCACATCCTTAGCGAACATCGTTACGCGTGTATGTGAAAAAGTGTAACGCCCCACGGCGAGCAATTCTGCGCAGAAGTGCAGCGCTTAACGCGAGACGGTGAGATCAGTCGACGCTAGTGTCCTGCCCAAGGTCGTTTTCGCTGACCACTCGGTTGCGGCCACTGGACTTGGCCCGATAGAGCGCGCGGTCGGCATCACGGATCAAGACCTCACCGGCGGCGAGGTCGGTGGGGATGGTCGTGGCAACACCAAAGCTCGCCGTGGCATTGGCCTTGAGCGGCGAGCCGGCATGCTCGATAGTCAGCGCGTCGAAAGCGGCGCGGGCATTTTCGGCCAGGCGCAGTGCAGCGTCATGGTCAGTATTGGGCAGCACCAGCGCGAACTCCTCGCCGCCGGTACGGGCCGCGAGGTCACCGCCGCGCCGACAGAACCCGACCAGCGCATGGGCGAACGCTTTCAGGCATTCGTCACCGGCTTGATGGCCGTAGGTGTCGTTGTACTGTTTGAAGTAATCGATATCGCACAGTACCAGCGAGATCTGGGTACGCTCGCGAAAGGCACGGGAGATTTCCTGGTTCAGACGTTTGTCGAAATAGCGACGGTTGGCGATGTCGGTCAGGCTGTCCGTGCCAGACATACGCTCGGCCTTGTCGCGCGACGCCCGCAGCACCCGCTCGACATCCATGCGCCGTTCGAGTTCGGCGACAGTCTTCTCGGCTTGGGTCGCGAGTTGCGCCGCCAGTAAGGAGTTCTCGACCCGTAAACGAATCTGGTTGGCCAGCACGCGGCGCGATTGCGTCATGACCACCGCCTGATGGATGTAGAGCAGCAACAAGGCCACGCCCAGCGCGTAATAAGGAGTGCTGTGGGTGACGGCGATCATGGCGAGATTGGCCAGCGCGATCGGCATCACCATCGCGAACACCGCCGCCACACTCATACTGTAAGAACCGAATGCCGACAGCGCCATGCCGGAGGCGAGCAACACGGCAGTGAACAGCAGCATATCGTCGACGCGGTGGATGACCACCAGCGGCGCCAGGCCCCATAACACACCGGTGGCGAACAACATCAGAAACAGCAGCCATGCCGGCCCGCGCCGCAAGCCCAGGCCATCGGCGTTGGGCTGCGCTACCCACCAGCGCAGCATCAGTACGGCGGCCAGCGCCAGGCACCACCAGGCGGTATGGGGAGCAGCGGCGAAATGGACAAAAAAGGCCGCGAACATCACGCCGACCAGGGCACTCGGCAAGCTCGACACGCGCACATTCGCGAGCAGCAGTTGCCACTGCTCACGCTTGACGTCGGCACGTGCGTCATGCACGAGAAGATGGTCGGCTGTGCGCTTGGTGTCGTTCATATCCTGGTCCCGCGTCCGGTGACGCGGCCGCTAGACTAGCCTATCAAGGTCCCCGCTCCGCGCCCCGAGCGTGAACAATTGCTGGCCTGCGACACAAGTCTCGCAGCATGGCTTCAGCGCAGCAGGCGTGCCGTACATTTGATTTCTACCACCAGTCCCGGCATCGCCAACGCCGTCACACCGATGCCGGTCCAGGCCGGTACGCGGCCGGTGAAGTAGCGATTCTTAACCTCCATGAACAGCGTCAGGTCGCGCATGTCGAGGTGATAGGTGACCATCTCGACGACGTCGTCGAAAGTAGCATCAGCCGCGCGCAACACCTTGCCGACATTCTCAAAAGCCTGGGTGATGTCGCGTCGCTCACCCATGGTGATGTTCCTCGCTTGGAATAGGGTGCCGGGCAGTGCGTCAGGACTTGCCATAACTAGTCGCGATACTGTCGAGCGGTGATTTCTGAATGCCGTGGTTCGGGATCGGATAGCGCAGGCCGTTGCGGTCGAGCGCCGCGAGGCCTGCCACCAGACCCGGCAAATAACTCGGCGGCAGTGCGATCAGCAATTCGTCGTCCAGCACACCGCCAAATTTGCGTTCCGCATAGCACGGAATCGACACCGAAGGCTCGCCCGTTGACAGCGCGCGCCCCCATGAATCTGCGCACGCGCTCTCGCCCACCACCGTGAAAGTGAACTTGCGATAACCGGTGTACTGCAGACCATTGATGAGCGTGATCATCTGACCCGGCGTGGCGTAGATCAGGCAGATGTCTGGATTGTCGAGACGCTTGGCCGTCAACGGCGAAACCGCCAGTGCCTGATAATCACCGTGGGAAGCACAGTTCATTGCCGCTTGATGGGCGGCGCTATCCTCTAACGTGCCGTACCACACACCCTTCATGCGCTCGCCACTGAGGAATTCCGCATCGCGCGGCGCGAGGCCAACCACTGCGCCACACTGCTGGCCCATGAGATTGTCCATGGTGATGCCGATGGTCCAGCCTATCCAGCGCGCCTGGCCGACCACTTGATCGGTGGCAAGCTTCTCAGCCGCATCGGGCCGGCGGATACGCGGCACAGCCTCCATTTCGGCGACGCTGCGAAAGCGCTTCATACCGACCGCCATGGTCTTGAGCTTCAGATAGCGCGTCAGCCCGATGGTTAACGCTTCGTAATCGTACTCTGTGGTGTCGTTCCAGCAATTGGCGGTGGTCATGGGCGTTCCTCAGGATGGGATCCGGGCAGCGCCATTTTCAGCGATGGCCCAAAGGCGTTATCGTGCTGTGACATTGCACTGATTGTATCCACGCACAAAGGGGAGTCACCATGGCCAGCGTAGCTTGCAAGATCACCGACGGCATTGCGACCGTCACCTTCACCAACCCACCCAAGGGTTTCCTGACCTCCGACATGGTGGCGCAGGCCAGCGCTATCCTCAACGATCTTGAAAACAGCGACGAGGTGCGCGTGATCGTTTTCACCGGTGGTCTGCCGGACGTCTTCATTCGTCATTTCTCGGTCGAGGAGATCATCGAAATGACCGCCGGGCTGCAAGCCCGCCGCGCCAAGGGCCTCGCCGATCCGCGCTTTGCGCGCACGCCCTTGCGCATGCTGTGGGAGAACATCGACAACGCGCGCAAGCCGACCATCGCCGCCATCAACGGCTACTGCGGTGGCGGTGGTTGCGAGCTGGCACTGGCCTGCGACATCCGCCTGGCCGGGCCAGGCGACTACACCATCGGTCAGATGGAAATCTTGGTCGGCATCCTGCCCGGCGCCGGCGGCACCACCCGCTTAGCGCGCCTGGTCGGACCGGGCAAGGCGCTAGAGTGGGTGCTGCGTGGCCGCACCTTTAGCCCTCAGGAAGCCGCCGCCGAAGGCCTGGTCCATCATTACATCGAGGGTGACGTGCTGGCCGCAGCGCACGACATCGCGCGTGAATTCCTCGACAAGCCGGCCGCGGCGCTGGCGGCTATCAAACAGGTCATCCGCTCGAGCTGGGGCAAGACCACCGCCGATGGCGTCGACGAGGAAGGCGATCTGTTCGCCAATGTCATTGGCGGCTCGGAACGCGCGCTGCAGATGATGAAGGACTACGTCGCCGGCGGGCACCAGCTGAAGAAGTTCTGAGCAGCCCGGGGCTGTGCAACGAACTTGGCGCGGCCCCTGCCCCCTCCACCGAAGTCGGATGCACAACCGATCATGGCCTTTGCTTGTAGATGCGGTCGAAGCGTTTTTCGAGTCGCACATTGGTGTTTCTGATCTGATCGACCACACTCTTGGCCCAGTCGAAATACTCGCGCGTGCGTTCCAGCGACCAGCCGTCGGGAGGGTGCGCGATCATGTCGCGCAGGTTGGCGATCTTGTCGGCGAGCTTGACCAGCTTGGCGCCGCGGGTCGAGCGTCCAGCACGCGACACCTGCAGGCGCTTGCGCGCATGGGTGCGCAACCATTTGACGTCGGTCACTTCCATCACGATGTCGGCGATCAGCACGCCGAACTGACCTTTCAATTCGTCGTAAGTGGTCTCGGTATCCTCAATCGTATCGTGCAGCAATGCAGCGGCCAGGATGCGCGGATCATCGACCTCGCCCTCGTTCAACAGGATGCTCGCCAGCGTAATGGGGTGATTGATGTAGGGCGAAGCTTCCTTATCCTTGCGCCGTTGATTGCGATGTTTGCGCGCGGCGAAGTCCGTGGCGCTCAAGACCAAGGTCAGATCCCGTGGATTATTGCTCATAGACCTCCTCTCCCCGCCTCATCGCGCCGGCGTGCCCCCTCACAAATGCGCGCGATACCACCCCAAGGCGGCCTGCGCGGCCTCATCGAGTGCGTCCATATAGACGTCGTAATGTCGGCAATCGATGGTCAGCAGTTTTTTTGGTTCGCCGCCTGAGGCGAAGGTTTCTTCCTGCCACGCGGTCGGTGTCGTGGTATCGCGCGCGGCGATGATCATGAGCAAGGGCGTCGGTGCGATGGCTGGCACGAAGGACATCGGTTCGTAGGTGCGCAGAAGATCGAAGGAACGCAAGGTCAGTTCATTGCGATAGCGAGCGCTGGTGTCCTTAGCCGCCACCCATTCGGCGGCTTCCGAACCCTTGTTCGCGGCGAGGGTCGTGGCGGGCAGGGCGCCGCAACGACGGGCGTCGCGATCGGCATCGATGCGCGTGAGAAAGCCGGCCTGCTTATCCGCCGGCACCCAGCTGCCGAAAGTGCGCGAACCACTGGTCAGCGGCACCTGCGAGACCACGCAGCGCACGCGGCGATCGAGCGCGCTGACCGTCAACACATGACCACCGGCATAGCTCGTGCCCCACAGCCCGATACGTTCGGCGTCGATGCCGGGCAGGGTACGCACAAAAGAAATCGCTTCGCGCATATCGGCGACCTGCCGCCACGGATCAGTCTCACTACGCGGCCAGCCGGCGCTGCGGCCCCAGTTGCGATGATCGTAGGCGAAGCAGGCATAGCCAGCGGCCACAAAGCGTTCGGCGTAGTCGGCGAGGTCGAGATCGATGATGCCGCTCAGGCCGTGGGCGAGAATAATGAGCGGATGGGGGCCAGCGCCGGGCGGGCGTGCCAGCCAGCCACACAGCGCCGTGCCTTCGCTTTCAAAAAAGAGTTCTTGCGTGTCCATGGCGGATTCCGATGGCTATGCCGCGCGTCCTACACGACTTGCGTGCTGAACGCGCGGTTGAATGAAGGTCGACTGATCGAAAATGATGGCCAGGCCTCAGCGCTGTTTGAGTTCGACCAGGATGGCGCGGTATTCCTCGCCCGTATTGTGCGCGGTTTCAATGTGCCCCTTAGGCACCAAGTCCGCCGTGCCGGGTTTGGGTCGATAGGTGAAGTGCTCGCCCAGTGCACCGCCACTGCCCGCGTGAAAGTCGACTTCGAACGGCCCTTCGCCCTGCACGTTGATCAGGTAATAGTCATAGACATGTTCGTGCTCGGCCAAGGTCGCGCCGGCCGGCACCACCTGGTTCCATACCCGCACGTAGTCATCTTCATAAAGAATCTTAGTAGCGATGGGTGCCAGCCCCTCGCGCAATGGTGTGTCGCTCATGTCGTGCTTGCTCCCCAGGACGCGGCCCAAGGGTGGCCGCTGCCGGTCATTCTGCCAGAGCAGCACGGCCGCGGTCGCGCACCGGCCTGCGTTTTTGTGCCCGCCGGCGCGGTGAACACGGGGGAAGCTAGCCCATAGCGCAGCCATACATGGGCCGGCAATGTGCGCTCACGGGCCGATGAGCGCGCCAACGGCGGTAGCAATCGAAGCTGCGGGATCTGCGGATGGGACCGCGAATAGCTGCTCAGTTAAGCTATTGCATTTACGGCTTCGGAATCCGCAAAGTCTTACTCACCATCAAGCAGCCCGATAGCACAAAGGGCAGCACCGCGAGATCCAAGGTTTGACCTGCAATTTCAATCGGCACGTAGCGGTCATAGTGAAACGCCAGCAGGAGGATGCCGAGTGGAATGACGCTGGTTGGTATGGGGGTTCCTTCGTAGTAGCGGACTTTGCCCGCTTGCGACAACGCTTCGGCGCTGACGTTGTAGCGCGCGAGTCGGCTCAAGCCGCAAAGCGTAAAGAAAACGAGGGCGACGCTGTCGAGCAGACTGTTCAGACCAATGGCGTACGCGATGACGGCGGGGGCCACCCCGAAAGAGATGACGTCCGCCAGCGAATCGAGCTCGCGACCCAGCACTGAACTCTGATGACGTGATCGCGCGATGACCCCATCCATGATGTCAAGCACCAGCGCCAGCACCACCAGGCCAGCCGCGATGTCAATGTAATGGCGCGCGCCGGCGTTTGCGTAGGCGAGACAGAAGAATATCGCTACAACGCCGCAGCCGCCGTTGCCGAGCGTGACGAAATCCGCCAGGTGAAACTCGCGCAGCATCGAAAAGTGTTTGCCGGGTGTGGCCGGCGCATCCAGTTTCATGTTCCAACTCCATTCAGCGCTACCTCTGGGACGCCCACGGCCAGACGAGCATTTCGCGTAGCCGGTGGTGTAACGGGCGGTCCTGCCAGACTTCCAGTGTCACGCGTTTGGCTTTAAGCAGATCGGCTTCGAACACCTGCGTCATGGCCGCTGCGAAGGTCTGGTCGAACACATTCAAGTTCGCTTCGTCGTTGAGACTAAACGAGCGATTGTCGAAATTGGTTGACCCTACCGACACCAAATAATGGTCGACGATCATGTAATCGAGTGCTCGGCAGCTCGAACGGCCGCCAGCATTGCGGGAAATATCTGGATGCCATTCGAATAGCGCGTGACGCGATTGCCGGGAACGATGGTCAGGCCCCGCAGGTAACTCATCTCGCGACGGAACTGCGGGTCGTTCAGGCGATAGCGGTGTTTGATCT
>JANLSI010000488.1:0-9015 GCA_031362345.1 Pseudomonadota bacterium | reverse complement strand
TGCCGCCGATACCGGCCTCGACATCGAAGCCGTCAACGTCAAGGGCACCACCACCGAGAAGATGGGCTTCACCGGCCGTGGTGAAGGCATCGCCGCCAGCGCGGTATGTCTGATCGAGAGCTGTGGCTGAACAGTTGCGCGGTGGGCGTGCGCTCAGCTCTCATCGCGACGACTGCGCAATAAAACATACATCGCACCACTGCCGCCGTCTTCGCGACGCGTCGGCGTGAAGGCCAGCACGCCTTCGTGAGCACGCAGCCAACGCGCGACCTGCGGTTTCAATACTGGGCTTTTGCCCGGCGAGCTCAGACCTTTGCCATGAATGATGCGCACGCAGGACAGACGTTGGCCGCGCGCGTGGATGAGGAAGTCAGCCAGACGCACGCCGGCCTCGCTGAGCGTCAGACCATGCAGATCGAGTTCGTCCTGCACGGGATACTGACCGCGGCGCAACTTGCGTAACACCGAATGCTGTAGCCCCGGGCGGTGGTAGTCGGTGGCGAGCGCAGCGTCGTGGCTGTCGCTGCCGAGCAAAGTTGTTGCCGCCGGTGCTAGCGTGGACGGCAACACCTCGGGCTCGATCGGGCGGCGTTGCGGTGGCGTCCGCGCGCGCTGCGGATCGATGGTGTTGTGGACTAAGGGACGGACCTTGCCGACCAGCTCGCGAAAGCTCTTGTCGCGCGGCGGCGGGTCTTTAGCGTCCTTCATGGCGCAAGCGCAGGGATGTTCAATCGCCCGCCACCCACGCCCGCGCGTTGTTGAACAAAGCCAGCCACGGCCCTTCTGCGTCACGCCATTGCGCGGGGAACCAGGAGTACTGCTGGCGCAAAAAGACCCGTTCCGGGTGCGGCATCATGATGGTGACACGGCCGTCGTCGCTGCACAGGCCGGCCAGACCGAGCGGCGAGCCGTTAGGATTGTGTGGATAGCGGCTCGCCACTACCCCGTCACCATCGACATAGCGCAAGCAGGCGCCGCGCAGATCCGGGCGAGCATCGTCGCGCCATTGCGCGCGGCCTTCGCCGTGGGCAACCACAATTGGCGCACGCAGGCCGGCCATGCCACCGGTCAGGATAGATGGCGAGGCCAGCACCTCGACCATCACCAGGCGCGCTTCGTATTGTTCGGAAACGTTGCGCTCGAAGCGCGGCCAGTGGCTTGCGCCCGGAATACTGTCGGCCAGATTGGCCAGCATCTGGCAGCCGTTGCAGACACCGAGGGTAAAGGTGTCGGGGCGTTGGAAGAAAGCTTCGAAGCGCCCACGAGCGCGCTCGTTGTAGGCAATGGTGGCGGCCCAACCGCGCCCGGCGCCGAGCACATCACCATAGGAAAAGCCGCCACAGGCGGCCAGGCCCTGCATGTCTTCCAGCGTATGACGACCGGCGATGATGTCGGTCATGTGTACGTCAATGGCGGTGAAGCCGGCTCGATCGAAGGCCGCTGCCATTTCGACAAAACCGTTGACGCCTTGTTCGCGCAGGATGGCAACCCGTGGTCGCGGTCCGGCGCGGGCGATGGGGCGGTGTCGAACAAAATCGAGACTCGGCAACTGCACACTCAAGCCCTTGTCATCGACGTCGAGAATGACCGCGAGCTCTTCGTCAGCGCAGGCTGGATTATCACGCAGACGCTGCATGGCGTGGGTGGTGGCGCTGAAGGCAGTCAGCAACGCGTTGAGCGTGGCACGGTAGATCTCGTGGCCATCGCGCACGATAGCGAAGTCCCGCGAAGTTTGCGGACGTCCAACGACATGGGTGCAGTCGGCCAAGCGCGTGGTGTCGCGCAGATAGCCCAGCAGGCTCGCGAGATCATGGGTGCGGATCTGCAGCACCGCGCCGAGCTCCTCAGCGAATAGACAGGCCAGGTCCTGGCCTGCGAGTGCGCTCAAATCGAGTTCCACGCCACAGCGGCCGGCGAAAGCCATTTCGGCGACCGTCACCAGCAGGCCGCCGTCGGAGCGATCGTGGTAGGCGAGTAGATGGCCGGCATCGTTCAGGCTTTGCACCGCGCGAAACAGATCGGCGAGATCCTGCGCACTATCGCAATCGGCGGGGGTGTCGCCCAAGGCTTGATAGCATTGCGCGAGGATCGAGCCACCCAATCGGTGCTTGCCGCGACCGAGATCGATCAGCAGCAGCAGTGTTTCCTCATCAGCCACCAGCAGCGGTGTGAGACTCGCCTCAATGTCCATCACCGGCGCGAAGGCCGAGGCGATCAAGGACACCGGCGCGACCGTGCGCCATTCACCGTCGGCGGCATGCCATGCAGATTGCATGGACATCGAATCCTTGCCGACCGGAATATTGATACCAAGCGCCGGGCATAACGCCATGCCGACTGCGCGCACCATGTCGTAAAGCTTGGCGTCTTCACCGTCGAAGCCGGCCGCGCTCATCCAGTTGGCCGAGATCACGATGTCTTCGATGCGCCCGATACGCGCCGCTGCGATATTGGTGATCGCTTCGGCAATCGCGAGTCGCGCCGCCGCGGGGCCGTTGAGCAGCGCCACCGGTGTGCGTTCACCGATCGCCATGGCTTCACCGCAGCGGGCGCGAAAACTACTGGCGGTGACGGCACAATCGGCGACCGGCACCTGCCACGGGCCAACCATCTGATCGCGCACGCACAGACCACCGACGCTGCGATCACCGATGGTGATGAGGAAGCGCTTGTCGCCGACTGCTGGAAAGCGCAGCACTCTTTCGATGGCTTCCGCCAGCACGATGTCTTGGGTAACGAAGGCTTGCAGCGCGGGCACCAGGTGCTGCGCATGGCGTTCCATGCGCGGTGCTTTGCCGAAGATCACGTCCATCGGAATATCGATGGGTGCACGCGCGTCGTCGCTGCTGGTCGCCGCGTCGCGTAATGCCAGATGTTGTGTTGCAGTGGCATGGCCGACGACCGCGAACGGGCAGCGCTCGCGCGCGCAGATCGCGGCGAACGCGTCGACATCGCCAGGACGCAGTGCGAGTACATAACGTTCCTGCGCCTCGTTGCACCAGATCTCGAGCGGTGCCATGCCGGGCTCGGCATTGGGTATGGCGCGCAGAGCAATCTCGCCGCCACGACCACCGTCGTGCAGGATCTCAGGAATGGCATTGGACAGACCGCCGGCGCCGACGTCGTGGATCATGAGAATGGGATTGCGCTCGCCAGCCGCCCAGCACGCATCGATCACCATCTGCGCACGGCGTTCGATCTCGGCGTTGTCGCGCTGTACCGAGGCGAAGTCGAGTTCCGCATCGATGGTCCCCGAGCCGACGGAAGACGCCGCGCCGCCGCCGAGACCAATGAGCATGGCGGGTCCGCCCAGCACAATGATGGCGGCGTCGGCGGTCATCGGCAGTTTCTCGACGTGGTCACCACGGATATTACCGAGGCCACCGGCCAGCATGATCGGC
This sequence comes from Pseudomonadota bacterium, assembly GCA_031362345.1. Classification (GTDB taxonomy): domain Bacteria; phylum Pseudomonadota; class Gammaproteobacteria; genus JADJYF01. Next base: position 5,614 of record JANLSI010000488.1, on the reverse strand, counting down.
TTGTCATAGCCACGCAGCAGGCGCTCGATGCCGGCCGGCTGATGCTCGAAATTGCGGAAATAACCGGTTAGCGCCGGCCGGCCGAATTCGTTGTTGAAGGCGGCGGCGCCGAGCGGGCCGTCGATCATGATGGCTAGCGCGCTGGCCAGCCGTGGATTCAACGGTCGTTCCTTCTCCCACGGCGCCGGCAGGCTTGGAATGCGCAGATGGGACACGCTGAAGCCGGTGAGTCCCGCTTTCGGTTTGGCGCCGCGTCCGGTCGCGCCCTCGTCGCGGATCTCGCCACCGGCGCCGGTCGCCGCGCCGGCATAGGGCGAGATGGCCGTTGGATGATTATGGGTCTCGACCTTCATCACCACATGGATATCTTCGAGCCGCTCGCGGTACACACCGCTATCCCCATCGGCATAGAAGCGTGGTGCGTGATAGCCGCGCGTGACGGCGGCGTTGTCGCGATAGGCCGACAGCACGTCGTTGGGATGGGTGGCGAAAGTATTGCGGATCATGCCGAACAGACTGTGTTCCTGTGGGACACCGTCGATGGTCCAGCTGGCGTTGAAGATCTTGTGTCGGCAATGCTCGGAATTGGCCTGCGCGAACATCATGAGTTCGACGTCGGTAGGGTCGCGTGCAAGCTCGGTGAAACGCACCACCAGATAATCGATTTCGTCGTCGGCCAGCGCCAGGCCGAGATCGCGATTGACCTCGACCAGTGCCGCACGCCCGCGCCTTGCGAGCGGCACATGACCTAAGGCGCGCGGCGTGGTGTCGCTCTGCAGGCGGGCAAGATCAGTCCACTCGGTGAGTACGATGTCGGTCATGCGATCGTGCAACAGCGGTAGCAAAGGCCTGCGTTGCGCGCTCGACACGCCAGCGCAACGCCAAGCCGTGACCCGTTCGATGCGTGCCAAGGGCGCGCGACAATTGCGCGCGATATCGGTGGCCTTACTCGACCACGGTGAAATCGTGCCCAGGCGCGGCGCGACCAGCAGGTCGGGGGCGGCAGCGGTGGCGATGTGGATGACGGCGGTGGCGCGGGTCAGGGCTAGCAGGCGTTGGCGCAGTTCCTCGCTGTCGTCGCCGGGTTCGTTCAGCCATACAACGTAGACATGCTCGGCCTTGAGTGCGGTCAGCGCCGGACACAGCACGCGGCCGGCGGCCAGCAGTTTGTCGAGACGAAACGGGGAAAGCGCGCGGCTGCCGCGAAGTAGAAGCATCGAGAGCAAGTCCTGTCGACTGGGCCAGCGCCGACGGCGCCGCAGCTTGAGGCCGCTATTGTCGTGGACTTAAGGGGTGACTTCCACTTTTACCCAGACCTCGGCTGTCGACATCGGTCTCAAGATTCCGGGCACCGGTACCATCACCAGACGGATGTGGAAAGACACGAATGCCAACGGCCTATTTGACCAGGGTGAGCGCGCGCTGGCCGGCGTGTCCCTGGTCGTCGAACGCCTGTCCGGTCCGAAAAATGCTGTTCCGAAGGCCAACACCGTCAGCGATGCCAACGGCGCAAACGAGAGTGACCTCGGCGTCGCGCGCTTCCTCGCTGTCGCCGCGCTCAAGGCGAGCGAATGTGCGCTGCTGATGGTGATGGAAAATGTCAGTCTGAACCCAGCGTGGGTAGGCATCGTTGAGTCCATTGAGAACCCCGAATTCACATCCGGCCAATAGCGGCTGCGTGAAGGTGTCGAACCGAATGCGGCGAAAACCGAAGACATAAGACAGGCCTTGGGTCCCTTCGGCCAAGCGCTACGGCAAGGCGCAGACGCGGGCCTTGCGCTCAACCTCTAGGATTAGCTCGACCCGCTCGACGAAATCATCGGGGACCCGATTGTTTGATCCCCGCCTACAATTGCTGCAAGTCGCGTTGGCATTATTTGAGCCACTCAGACGGGGTGACTGCCCTCACACTAGGAGGCGCGCGCATTAACATCTCTCGATCAAGTGTAATAAGGATGCCATCCCCCTGCGCTGCGAGTGCGACATAGACGGCATCTGCGCCACGCAGCCGTTGCTGTGCCGCGATGGACGCCGCCATCAGCGCAATTGCATCATTTAGCGGTGCCATTTGAAGCCAGGGCTGTGCCCGCAAGAAAGCAATGGTCTTATCGGCTAGTACGGTGCTGGCAGTTTGCCGCCCGACGGCGCCTGCAACTTCGGGTAATACCAATAGCGGAGCCGTTACTGGCACGCCATCTTCCACCATTTTGCGCAGGAATCCGGCAGCTTCCGCATGATGTGAATCGTGTGTTAGGAATGCGGCCACCCAAACCGACGCATCAACGACCATCAGCCACGTCTCTGTTCGCGCACCGCCCCAGCAGCATCCTGTTTCGATTTCCAACCCGCGCTCACTTCTCCTGCCAGTGCTGCAAGGTCTCGACTGAACTTGTCCGCCGCCTTTTTGCGAGTGCCCGCCGGCGCGCTCGTTGATGCACCAATTTCGCGTTGCAAAAGTTGAGTGATGAAGTCCTTCATGCTTTGCCCACGGAGTGCGGCGATGGCTTTAGCTTTGCGAAATAAATCGTCCGGCATTTCGATAGTTGTTTTCAAGGTGAAACCCATAAATATGGCAACCCGTAAAGTCTAGCAATCGACGCTCGGTGATCTCAAGCGCTTCTTCTAGGCATAACCCGAGACACGAGGCGTTGGCCCGCACCAATGTTTTCTAGCCCACTGATATTGCGGCCGCAGATATGCAGTGATCACGAGGTATCTGACTATTAACGCCACCGCCCGCAACTGGCGGCCTCACATGGGTATTCGCACTTGGCGATTTGACACTGCAATCCGCTTCGACGTTCTCGGATGCCCGGTTATCGCGCAAAGCGCGCGGCTGCTGCGGAGTAGAAGCACCGAGAGCAAGTCCTGTCGCCTGGGCCATCGCCCGTGGCGCCGCAGCTTGAGGCCGCCATTGTCGTGGACTTAAGGGGTGACTTCCACTTTTACCCAGACTTCATAGGCCGCCGATTGCGCGTGTGCCGTGCGGGTCAGTTCACTGCCGCGTTGGTCGTGGCTGGCGCTGGTCGCGCCGCCGAGCGGTAGCCATGCGCCGAGCCGGCCCCGCACCACGGTGTTGACCTTGCGCTCGGCGATCATGCCGCCACCACGGCGGTCGATCTGTTCGCTATAGGGCGAGATCTCGAGGGTCACTTCCTCGCCCGCCAGACGGGCCGTGACGTAAACACCGCTGCCGACATTATGGTAATCGAGGGATTGTTGAACGTTCGCGCCATAGGGCGTCACGAGCGCCGAGGTCTGCGGCAGTAGCACTGCCTGGCCGGTCGCGATATAGGCCGGCGTGCCTTCGATGGCGCTCACGAAATGGGTGCTGGCGAGATCATCCTGGCCCTGAGTGCGATAGCTTTCGATGCTGGCGCCGGCATGCTCACCTGCGACGCTGATGGCGGCGCCTGGCGCATCGCCCGGCCCGCTTGCACCGAGCGCGACATCGCTGGTGCCGACACGAAGCCGCGCGGCGAGTTGATCGGCGGCCTGTTGGGTAGCGTCCTGCACGTTCTGGCGCACCACGATACGCAATTGGCGCTGGCGCGTATCCAGGCCTGCGAGCACGTGTTTAAGATCGGCCAGATTGGCCGGCGTAGTGCGGATCACGAGTTGCCGGTCGAGACCGCTGACGGTGCCACCCTCGACCACCAGTTCGCGCAAGGTCGGCAGCAGATCGGTGGCCAGACGATGCTTGAGCGGCACGACTTCCATGACCATCAAATCGGCACGGGTGACCAGGCTGAAGGCGAGCAGCGCCAACGCGCTACCGAATCGATTCACAAATGCAGTCTCCGGAAATTCGGATCAGCCAGGCCGCGCTCCCACATTTCGTCCAGGCGCTCGCAGAGCGCCATCGCGCGCCGTCGGCCGCAGTAGTCTGCCTCGGCCTCAAAGCGATCTGAGAATGGCCGGCTCACGTAGCCGATGTTATCGGCAATCAGCAGCGCTTCGTTGAAGCTCTTGTACTGCGGCGACGGTGTGCGGATCTCGACGAAACCCGGCAGGCGTTCAGCCACATCGATCAGCCGATGGTGACGGCTGACCAGCGGCTGCGGGTCGAGGATGAACAGCCGGATGCGGGCACTGCGGTGACTCAGTGCAAGCTGTTTGACCGCTGCGGCAAAGGCCTCGTTGTCGTACAAAAGCGGATCGAGATGACGGCTGACGATGTCGAGCGAGCGCCGTGTCTGGCTGACGAAATCGAGGCAAAGCGCCGCCAATGCCGCCTGGCCGCTGACCTCGAACGGCCCCTCGCTGACGCCAAGCAGATGCTGCGCAGGCGTGGTGTCGTCGTGCATGTCAGATGTCCCTCGCTAGCTGGGTGGCGATCCCGATGTAAGTGGCCGGCGTCAGTGCTTTCAGCGCGCTACGTGCCTCGGCTGGAATGGCGAGCCCGTCGATGAAGCGATGTAGACCGTCGCGTTCAATGCGTTGGCCACGGGTCAACTGCTTCAGCTGCTCGTAGGAATCCTTGATGCCATAGCGGCGCATGACGGTCTGGACTGGCTCGGCGAGGATTTCCCAGGCCTGGTCCAGATCGCGTGCCAGGGTGTCGCGATCGATCTCAAGTTTGCCTAAGCCCTGCGCCAGCGAGCGGCAGGCGATGAGGGTGTAGCCGAGCGCGGCGCCCAGATTGCGTAGCACGGTCGAATCAGTCAGATCCCGTTGCAGGCGCGAGACAGGCAGCTTGCGTGCGAAGTGCCCGAGCAAGGCATCGGCCAAACCAAGGTTGCCTTCGGCATTTTCGAAGTCGATGGGATTGACCTTGTGCGGCATCGTCGAGGACCCCACCTCATGTTCGAGTTTGCGCTGACGGAAATATCCGAGGGAGATGTAGCTCCAGATATCACGGCTGAGATCGATGAGCACGGTGTTGACCCGTGCTAAGGCGTCGCAATAGGCGGCCACGCAATCGTGCGGTTCGATCTGGGTGGTGTAGGGATTGAAGCTCAAGCCCAGCGCCGCGACGAAACGCGCCGCAAGTGCGGGCCAATCGATGTCCGGATAGGCCACGACATGGGCGTTGTAGTTGCCGACCGCGCCATTGATCTTGCCCAGCATGGCGACCGCTTCGAACTGCGCAATCTGCGCGCTCAGGCGCGCGCAGACATTGGCCATCTCCTTGCCGATGGTGGTCGGTGTGGCGGTCTGACCGTGGGTGCGAGCGAGCATCGCCACCGCGGCGAAGGTGTGGGCGAGATCGCGCAGTTCATCGCGCAGGCCATGCAAGGCCGGCACCACAATCTGCGCGCGCGCATCGCGCAGCATCAGTCCATAGGCAAGATTATTGATGTCTTCCGAGGTGCAGGCGAAGTGGATAAAGGGTATTGCCCCCGCCAGCGCGGGGTCATCGCCTATTTGCTCGCGCAGGAAATATTCCACCGCCTTGACGTCATGATTGGTGGTGCGTTCGATGGCCTTGATGCGCGCCGCTGCATCGATGTCGAAAGTCGTGACGATGGTGTCGAGCGTGGCCAGTGCGGCGTTGTTTAATGGCGGCAGCTCGACGATAGCAGGCTCTGCAGCCAGTGCCTTCAACCATTCGACTTCGACCAGCACGCGGTAACGAATCAAACCGTATTCGCTACAGGTTTCGCGCAGTACG
>JANLSI010000689.1:0-8946 GCA_031362345.1 Pseudomonadota bacterium | reverse complement strand
GTGGACATGCTTGAGCCCCGTGCGCGCGCCAAGGGACTCGATGTGCTGAGCAACATTGAGAACGCGGTGCCGGAATGGCTGCAGCTCGATCCCTTGCGGCTGCGTCAGGTGTTATTGAATCTGGTCAGCAACGCCATCAAGTTCACCGCGCGCGGCCATGTTGCCATCGCACTGCGGATGATCGCGCCCCGTGACGAAGGCGACGTCACGCTGCGTTTCGAGGTCTCCGACAGCGGCATCGGTATCGATCCTGACGCCGCTGAACGTCTGTTCCTGCCTTTCACCCAGGCCGACGGTTCGACCACACGCAAGTTCGGCGGCACCGGCCTCGGACTTGCTATTACGCGTCAACTGGTGGAACTGATGAGTGGCGAGATTGGCGTACAGAGCGTGCCGCGGCTCGGTTCGATGTTTTGGTTCATGCTGCCGGCGCCGCCGCTTCTGTCTGAGCCGGACAGCGCCCGACCGAGCACCGTCGGCAGTGTGCCGAGCAGCCTGCCAGCGTCGCTCGGTGCGTTGCTGCTGGTCGAGGACAACGCAGTCAATCGCGAAGTCGCCCTGATCAATCTGCGTGCACTGGGCTACGAGACCGAGGCGGTCGCCACAGGTCGCGCCGCGCTGGCGGCGGTACGCGCGCGACACTACGCGCTGATTCTGATGGACTGCCAGATGCCCGACATGGATGGTTTCGACGCCACCGCTCGCATCCGTGCCTTCGAGGCCACGCCTGAAGGCGGTGGTGGTGCGCGCCGCGTGCCGATTGTGGCCCTGACTGCCAATGCCATGGCCGGTGATCGCGAACGCTGTATCGCGGCCGGCATGGATGACTATGTGAGCAAGCCTTTCACCCGTCAGGATCTGCAGATCCTATTGCAGCGCTGGCTGGTCAACAGTGGCGCTGTAGCAGCACGCTCGCTAGCGCAGGATCTTACGCCCCTGATCAGTGCCGCGACCGACGGTGACGGCGCGCACAAGTCAGCCTGAGCGATGCCACACCGTGCGGCGTAGAATGGCGCCCGGCCATTGCGTCGCTAACGGATGCTTCCGCTATGAATCTCGATCGCGTCGACTCCGGGCGGAATCTGCCCGATGAATTCAACGTCATCATCGAAATCCCGATGTATGCCGACCCGGTCAAATACGAAGTGGACAAGGCCACGGGTGCGCTGTTCGTCGACCGCTTCATGCTGACCGCCATGCACTACCCATGTAACTACGGTTACGTCCCGCACACCATCGCCGACGACGGCGACCCGGTCGACGTGCTGGTGGTCACACCCTTCGCGGTCACCACCGGCGCGGTCATCCGTTGCCGACCGATCGGCGTGTTGATGATGGACGACGAGGCGGGCGGCGATGCCAAATTGCTGGCGGTGCCTCTCGATCGCATCCTGCCGATCTACAAGCACTGGCACAAACCTGACGACCTGCAACCCGAACGGCTGATGCAGATCCAGCACTTCTTCGAGCACTACAAAGATCTGGAAGCCGGTAAGTGGGTAAAAGTGCGCGGCTGGGAGGGCCCGGAGTCTGCCAAGCGTGAGCTCATCGACGGCATCGAGCGCTACAAGCAGGCCGAGGTTAAACCGCAGTTCTGAGCGCGCCGCGCGCAGTCGTGAATTGGATGGCCGCCACGATCCCGCCGCACTCAACGGCCCGCTTTGGCCGCTTGCTCGCGCGCCTTGCGCACCTTGTCATTGGTCTGGTTGAACAGCAGGGCGCGGCGCGCTTTCTCCTGTTCATCGGTCAACTCACGCTCGCCCCATTCCTTGCATAAATCGCGGCCCTTGCGCACCGCTGGGCGGGCACCGACTTCGTCCAGCCAGCGCTTGAGATGGGGGAAGGTGGTATTCACGCTGGGATCAATCAGTCGTTCCAGCAAACAAGCCCATGACCAGGTGATGATGTCGGCAATGCTGTAGTCGTCGCCGGCCAGATACTGATTGGCGCCGAGCTGGGCATCCATTACGCCGCACAGGCGATCGACTTCGCCGACAAAACGCTTGGTGCCGTAGTCGAGCTGCGTGGCATCGTCGGTGAGGTTCTTCGCGTAGTTCTTGAAGTGATTGGCGTTGCCCATCATCGGGCCGAGATTGGCCATCTGCCAATACACCCACTGCAGCACGGTGTAGCGCTGGGCCGGGAGCTTGGAGAGAAACTTGCCAGACTTGTCGGCTAGATATTCCAGGATCGCGCCCGATTCGAATAAAGCGAGTGGTTTGCCGCCGCCCAGGGGTGCGTGATCGATGATCGCCGGCATGCGGTTGTTGGGGCAGATGCGCAGGAATTCCGGCTTGAATTGATCACCGCCGCCGATGTCCACCGCGATGGTGTTGTACGCGAGTCCACACTCTTCGAGCATGATGCTGACCTTCCAGCCGTTGGGCGTGGGCCAGTAATAGAGATCGATCATTGGGAGTCTCCGGCTGCTATGGGCAGCCGGTATCCTAGCATCGAACGCCGGGCACGAAACCCGGCGCGGGCGGGCTTAAACGAAGCCTGCGACGTTGACCATGACCTTGCCGTTAACGATTTTGACCGGCAGCTTGAGCAGCGCGCGCTGGGCCGGGCCCCTGACGACCTTACCGTCCTTGGTGAATCTCGCGCCGTGCTGGGGACACCGAAACGCATAGCTGGGGTGGGAGGGCGCAGGTTTCAGTCGCACGGCATCATGGGTACAGACCGCATACAGGCATTGCCAGCTGGTGGCCGACAGCTTGGTGATGAATACCGGCGCCTGACCGCCCACCAGATTTATCAGCTTGGGTTTGCCGGTTGAGAAGGCTTTGATGGCGCCGGCCGAGGTCCATCGGCCGGTGGTCGCTGCGTCGGCGCTGGATTCACCGAGGAATTGCGCTACGGTCAGCGCCAATGCACAACCCAGCATGGCGCGACGTGCGGGGCAAGCCGGCTGCTCGGGCCTGGCCGCGTCGGCCGCAAGATGGGTGTCGTCGTGGCTCATACAAACCTCTGGTCTCATTTGCCGCGTGGGCTAACGCTGCGGTTTCGACAGTCTATCGGTAGTTAGTTCGCCGCTGGACGCGATGTATGGGCGTCGATTCACAACTCGATGACGCGCGTCAGTGCGGCTCTCCAATACCCTGCGCCGTGGCGGCGGCTCGAGGCCATGCATAATCGCGTTGCTACCCAACCAAAGTTCCTGAGAAGAGGAGAGCAGCAATGAGTGACAGTCAGTTCGAAGCCGGCTTGAAGATGCGCAAGGCGGTGCTGGGCGAGGAATACGTGGAGCGCGCGATGGCCGGGCTCGACGATTTCAATCGTGAGTTTCAGGAAAAAGTCGTGACCGATTACACCTGGGGCTTTATCTGGGGTGACGACACGCTCGATCGCAAGACGCGTAGCATTCTCAATCTCGGCATGTTGGCGGCACTAGCACGGTCTGAGGAGTTCGAACTGCATTTTCGCGGCGCGCTCAATAACGGTCTGAGCCGTGACGAGCTGAAAGCCGTGCTACACCAGATCGCCATGTATTGCGGCGTGCCGGCCGGCGTGACCTCGTTCCGCATCGCGCGCAAGGTACTGGCGGAAATCGACGCGGCCTGAGTCCACGCGCGGCGGCCGACTCGCGGCGGCCGCGCCCAGCCCCTGCACGTCGCCGGTACGGGCGCTGCCGATTCATGCTTAGATGGTCCCCTGCACTCACGCAGAAGCGATGCTGGCGCCCTCCCCAGCGGAGATAGATCAAGCCATGGCTCTCGAGATTTTTCTACGACTGGACGGCGTGACAGGCGGCTCACGCAACTACTACCACCCGGGATGGGCCGACGTGGTGTCTTGGCACTGGCGTTTGTCGGCGCCGGGCACGGACGCCGTGCCCGATCAGATAAAGGTGGTCAAGCGCATCGGCATAGACAGCCCAGCGGTGATGGCCTTGTGGGCCCAGGGTGGGGTGGTGCCGGCGGCCGAAATCAACATTGTGCCGGTGGTCGGCAAGCGTGATGCGCAACAGAAATTCATCTCGGTCAAATTCGAGAATCTACGTGTGCTTGCGGTCGAGATCAGTGGTAACTGCGAAGACAATCACGCCACCGAGACCCTCACGCTCAAGTTCGAGCAGGTGCGTTTCGAGTTTCATCATTACGCCGATGCGACGCCCGATACGCCGACCGGCACCGTCCAGACTATCGCTTTCGACTGGCAGGCTGTCGCCCACTGAGCCTTGCTGTGGCGAGGGGACGACCGCCGCCGGCTGCGCGCGGTTTCGCCCTCGTCCGCCCAAGCCGCTGCAAGTTCGAGCCTGGCTTACGCCGGCTCGCCCCGGGGTTCAGATAATGGCCCTGTCGCCGCTAACACATGCCATCGACGCACACCCGAGAACGGCTGGGTTTCGGCCGTCTTGGGCTGGCGACGTGTGAGTGAAAACGCAGAAAATTCCACGGGTTTACCTATTGCATGGATATTTTGCTTGGAGTGGACAAGGTCAAGCTCGGCATGTTCGTCGCCAAGCTCGACCGGCCGTGGCTAGGTACGCCGTTTCACTTTCAAGGCTTCTGGGTCAACGACCTCGATGCCGTCAACAATCTTCGCCAGCATTGCCGCATGGTCTGGGTCCGCACCGATAAACGCGGCCGGCCGACCGCCGTCGAAGACGGTACCGTGGTCGATTGGAAGGACCGCCTGGTCAAATCCGATCGCGAGGCGCAGGTCTTTGATTTCCTGCCGTCGCGACCGGTCAATCACATCGATAGTGTCGTGGTTGAAAGCGAAATCGAGGCGGCGCGCATTGCGCGAGCCAAGGTCTGCCAGGCGCTGGACGAAGTGGTGGACGATATCCAACGGGGTCGCAAGATCGCCGTCATCGGCCTCAAAGACGCGGTCACTGGCATCACTGAAAGTGTGGTGCGCAATCCCGATGCCTGCATGTGGCTGCGCCTGGTCAAGGATCGCGATACCTATACCTACTACCACCTACTCGACACCAGCGCGCTGGCCATCGCCTTTGGCCGCCATCTGGGCTTTTCGCGCATCGAACTCGCCGACATTGGCCTCGGCGCGATGCTGATCGACATCGGTAAGCTCAAGCTGCCGCCCGACTTGGTGCGCAAGACCACGGCGCTCACCGAGGCCGAGCAACAGGAAGTCAAAAAGCACGTCGAATACAGCGTCGAACTGCTGCACCAGGTGCCGGACATCAGCAAGCGTGTATTTGAGATCGTGCACGCTCATCACGAGCGCTTCAACGGTGGCGGTTATCCGCGGGGTCTCGCCGGACGCGACATTGTGCCGTTCGCGCGCATGGTCGCGATCACCGATTTCTTCGATGCCATCACCAGTGACCGGCCCTACGCGATGGGCATCTCGCCGCACGATGCCATGCGTCGGCTATACGATGAATGCGGCAAGTCTTTCCAGCGTGAGCTGGTCGAGCAGTTCATTCAGTGTCTGGGTATCTACCCAACCGGCACCTTGGTCGAGTTGCATTCCGGCGAGGTCGGCATCGTTGTCGGCCAGAACCGGGTGCGCCGCCTACTGCCGCGCTTGATGCTGATTCTGGGTGCAGACAAGCAACCCTTGGCAAGTTTCGTTGACCTCGATCTCGCGACCCAGGCCACCAAGCTCGGCGACGACTACAGCGCCGTCACCATCAAGCGCAGCGTCGAACCCGAAGCCTATGGCATCGAGCCTCGCCAGTTCTACCTGGCTCAGGGCCGCATGACGCCTGAACTGCTCGACAACATTGCGCGCCTGTTGTGAACGACAAGACACCCTCGGTTTCGCCACGCCGGCGTTTTCTCGACGACCTGGCGCAGGTCTTGGCGGGCGCCGAGCGCGTCGGACTGTTGGGCGTGTTGGTCTTGCGCATTCCGCGTATCCACGAAATCAACGTCAATTACGGCTACGACGTCTCCGATGCGGTGGTACAGGAGGTGCAGTCGCGCATCGCGGATGCGATGCGTGAAAGCGATATCGTCGCAGCCATCGAGGATGCGGGCTTCGCGCTGATCCTTCCCGACCTGCTCGGCAGCGCGCAGGCCGAGCTCGCAGCCAGCAAGATAATCCAGGCCTGCAAATCTCACTTCCTGGTCGCCGGACATGACATTACGGTACAGGTCACGGTCGGCATCGCGCTCTATCCAAGCAACGCGTCCGACGCCACAGGCTTGCTGCGTTGCGCGGAGCTCGCGCTGGAACAGGCCAATGACAACCCCGCCGGCTACAGCCTGTATAGCGCGGCCTTGGAGAGCCGCACCAAGAACATTCATAGCTATGTGCTAGAGCGGGCGCTTTACGAAGCCCTCGACCGCGACGAGATCTATCTGTGCTTGCAACCGAAAATCGATCTGCGTAGCGGCCAACTGGTCGGCGCCGAAGCCTTGGCGCGCTGGACCCGCGCCAACGGTGACGTGATCCCGCCCGACATCTTTATTCCGATCGCCGAGCGCTCGAGTCTGATTGTGCCGATCACCTTGTGGACGTTGAACGCCGCATTGCGCGCCTGTGGCGATTATTTCGCGCGCTTCCCAGATTTCTCGGTGGCGGTCAATCTATCGCCCATGGCGTTGAACGATCCCGACATCTTTGATTTCGTCAGCCAGTCGGCGAGCATCTGGTGCACCGACAAATGCCAGCTCACGCTTGAAATCACCGAAGGCGCGCTGATGGAAGATCCAGAAGCGGCGATTGCGATTCTCGACAAATTCCACAACGATAGCATTCGGCTCTCCATCGACGATTTCGGCACCGGCTATTCCTCTTTGTCACAACTTGGGCGCTTGTCAGTCGGGGAGCTCAAGATCGACAAGTCCTTCGTCATGGGCGTGATCCACAGCGAGCGCAACGCCAAGATCGTGCGCAGCATCATCGACCTTGCCCACAATTTCGACATGACGGTGGTGGCCGAAGGGATCGAGGACGCTGCGACCCTGCGTTTTCTTGCTGAACTGGGCTGCGATTACGGCCAGGGCTACCATATCGGGCGACCGATGCATCTCGACGTTTTCGAGGTGTGGGCCGAAGGCCTGGCGGGCAAGGCCGCCCATTTCGCCTGACTTAAGCGCGCCAGCGTGCGAACGCTGGGGCACCGCGCGCTGCCGTCGCCACGCCGGCAGCGCGTTGACGGCCCACGGTCAGGGAAAAACGATACTCAAGCCTTCCGCGACCAGCGCCGGCTGATCTTTGCCCTCGATATCAATGGTGTTCTCAAAGGTCAGACGGATACCGTTGTCTTTGACGTCGTCGGCGGCTAGCAGTTTTTGGCGCAGGCGCACACGCGAATCGACCGGTACCGGTGCGGTGAAGCGCAGCTTGTTCAGACCGTAATTCAGACCACGACTGCGATGGGTGATGGACCAGATGGTCGCACCCAGGCGTGGCAGCAGCGCTAAGGTCAGGAAGCCGTGGGCGATGGTCTTACCACCCGGCATTTCGCTCTTGGCGCGCGCGACGTCGACGTGGATCCACTGGTGATCGCCGGTCGCTTCGGCGAACTTGTCGATCATGCCCTGGTCGACGGTGACCCAGTCGGACGCGCCGATTTCCTGGCCGATCAGATCTTTCATGTCTTTGGGATATGCGATGACGCGCATGGCGAGCTGCCTCTGTTGGTTGGTGATGTTGATGAAGAGTCGTTGCGTGACCGGGGTGAGCCGGCGCTGTGATCGGGCTCAGGATCCGATCGTCGCGCCGCCGTCGATGACGAAATTCTGGCCGGTGGTGAAGTGGCCGGCGCGCGAGGCCAGGTAGACGGCGATGCCGGCGACTTCTTCGGGTTCGCCGATGCGCCGCAAAGGATCGAACTGCACGCGGCGCGCGAGGGTGTCGGGATCTTCCCACAACGCCCGCGCGAAGTCGGTCTTGATGAGTCCGGGTGAAATCGCGTTGACGCGAATATTGTGTGGGCCGTTCTCGACCGAGAGATTGCGCACCAGCTGCAGATCGGCGGCCTTGGAGATGCAATAAGCGCCGAGCACGGACGAGCCCTTCAGCCCACCGATGGAGGACACGATGATGATCGAACCGTCACGGCGCGCGATCATCTCCGGCAGCACCAGCTGCGCCAGCCAGTGGTTGGACAGGATGTTGACGTTGAGAATCTTCTCGAAGGCCGAATCTGGCAGGCCGCTCATGGCGCCATAGTGCGGATTGACCGCGGCATTGCACACCAGCACATCGATCGGTCCGAGCTGGGCGCGGGTCTGCGCTACCAGCCGCTCAAGCTCGGCCTTGTGGCTGATATTGGCTGGAATGGCCACGGCGCCACCGGCCTGGCCGGTGGTGTCGGCATTGATGGCCTCGGTGACCGCCTGGCAGGCCTCGGGCTTGCGGCTCGAGATCACCACCTGCGCACCGTGGCGCGCGAGTTCAAAGGCGATGGCGCGACCAATGCCCTTGGTCGAGCCGGTGACCAGCGCCACCTTGCCGGTCAAATCGAATAACGTGCTGGCCATGGATATCGTGACTCCCGAGGTTGATGCCGACAGTCCGCCGCGCGACGGGCCAGGGCGAGAAGATAAGGGCGGCAAGATAAAGGAAAAGACGCCGCGCACAAACGGCCCGTTCGGGTAGCGCGCGGCACCCCTTGCCGCCGGAACGTAAAAATAGCGTCACCATCCGCTCCCAGGTGGGGTGCTCAGCGCCGGCCGCGCTCATCAAGTTTGTGATCGGGTTCCGTAGCGACGATTGTTTACGGGTTAGTCCGTGACTAGATGCGCTAGCATCGTGGCATCGCGCATCGGCCGTCCGCCCCGCGCCCCGTCGCCGGTTCAACCAGACCGAGTACCAGGAGCCAGCATGAACCAACGCATCCCCTTCGCCCGCGCCCTCACCGTGGCGGTGCTGCTGCAGGCCGCTTTGAGCTTGCCGGCTGCCGCCGAAATCGTCGCCGGTAATATCACCAATACCCGCGACGGTACCGACGCACTGACTAGCATCCAGCCCGGTGGCACGGATAACGCCGCGTTTGGCAATGCGGCGCTCACACTCTCG
>JANLSI010000468.1:0-1696 GCA_031362345.1 Pseudomonadota bacterium | reverse complement strand
CCAAACTGCTGGTTTATCGCCTCGCGAACTGGCGCAACGCCCAGTCGCCGGCCATCCCGGCCCGTGTCATTGAGCGGCCGCCGAGTGCCGAGTTGCGGCCCGATCAGAAAGATTCCGACTCGCTGCCGCCCTATGAAGTGCTCGATGCGATCCTCGAACGCTATATCGAACTCGACCAGACACCCCACCAGATAGCCGCCCAGGGTTTCGATCTGACGACCGTCAAACGCGTTGCTGCAATGGTTGACCGCAACGAATACAAGCGCCGGCAGGCGGCGCCCGGCGTGCGCATAAGCAAACGCGCCTTCGGCCGCGACCGGCGCTTCCCGATCACCTCACACTATAGCGAGCAGGACGAGATCTGAGAGCCGCGAGTCGCACTGCCCTTCCTGTGGTTCAGGGTGAGGATCAAGCCCGCCTCAATGCACGCGCGTCTCTTTCACTGCCTCGATCCCTGGATAATCCGGGAAATTGAGCTCCAGCACGCGCAACGCGTCGTTGGAGAGATCGTCTAGCTCAAGAATCTTGTAGGACTTCGCCATCAATGCCAGCGCCTCCGGCATGGCCGGCGTCTGCTGGTAGTTCTCGACCACATAGCGCGCCCGATTGGCAGCCGCGACGTAGGCCCCGCGCCGCATGTAGTAGTTAGCCACGTTGACCTCGTGCTTTGAGAGCAGATTGCGCAGATGGCGCATGCGCAACTGGGAGTCGTCGACGTACTTGCTGTCCGGGAAGCGCTTGATCACTTCCGCAAAATCATTGAAGGACTTGAGCGCAGCGCCCGGATCGCGCTGCGACGGGTCCCTGTTTATGTAGCGGTCCGCCAGACCCTGACCAGCGCCGAAGTTCACCAGGCCGCGCAGATAAAAGGCATAAGCCATGTGCGGGTGAGACGGGTAGAGCTTCATGAAGCGATCGAGGGTGGAGATCGCCGAAGCCGGCTCGTCGGTCTTGTAATAACAGTAGCCCAGTTCGAGCTGCGCTTGCTGGGTATAGACACCGAAGGGATAGCGCGACTGCAGCTTTTCGTAATACTCGATGGCCGAGCTGCAAGTGCCGCTGTCGAGATGGTCCTTGGCCGCCTGGTAGAGACGATCTTCCGGCCATTTGGATATTTCTTTGTCTTTGTCGGTTTCGCCCGGCAAGAAGCCGCAACTGGCGCACAGCGCGCACCAACAAAGGAGGACGGCGCGCGCGAGCGCAGGGCTGAGCTTGAGAGTCATCTAACGTAGAATCCCTGCCTGGGTGTGGATGGGCTGCGGCCGGCGCGCGGCGTATTGTAGTGGCGGAATTTTCGACAAGGCAATGAACGTGATAGTTGCGCCATCGGCACTGCGAGTGACTGAGCCACGAATATCGCGTGTGCGCCCCACGTGAGCGCGCGCCTGACCGAGCGTCATTGCGTGCAGTTACCGGCGGCGGTCGCGGGCCTGCGCCTCGATCAGGCGCTGGCGCGGGTGCTGACCCAGTACTCGCGCACCCTCATCAAACAGTGGCTAGACCGCGGTCAGGTGACGCGCGAGGGTGTGGCCCAGAAGGCGCGCACGCCAGCCCGGGCCGGCGCAATCATCGATGTGCTGGCAACCCTGGACGCGGTGGCCGATCTTGAGCCGCAGGCGGTGGACTTCGCGCTCGCGCATGTCGACGAACACCTGATCGTGATCGACAAACCGGTCGGCCTGGTGGTGCATCCCGG
>JANLSI010000463.1:0-5606 GCA_031362345.1 Pseudomonadota bacterium | reverse complement strand
GCAGCCGGCGCTGCCGCCCACGCCGGTTATCGCCTTGGCCTGCGCTGGCTCGGTGCGAGCCTCATGTATTCGTTCGCGGTCATGGGCGGCTTTGTCCTGCTGATCGTACCCGGCATCTACCTGGCTGCGGCCCTGTCGCTCTACTTTGTGCTGCTGGTCGCGGAAAACTGCAGTGCGCGCGCCAGTCTGTCGCGCAGTCGTGAACTGATGCGCGGCCATTGGTGGCGCGCTGTCACCATCCTGACCGTGCCCTTAGTGCTGGTCATGATTGTGATGCTGGTCGTCGAGGTGTTACCGATGTTCGTATTCGGCATGGACTTCTCAAACGGCAAAGTCACTGCCAGTCCGCTGCTGCAATTGCTGGCCGGCACGATCGGCGCGCTGTTGAATGGCTTGCTTACACCCTGGACCCTCGGCGTGATGATCGCGCTCTACAACGATCTGCGCCTGCGCCGCGAAGGCGATGATCTGAGCCATCGCCTGGCGAGTTTGTCGATCACTGCCTGAACTCCCTGTCGCGACTCACCAGCTAACGTTGCAGGCCTGGCGACGCGACGCTCACGCCTGCTCTGCTGCGGCAAGCACGGCGGTGAGTCGCGCGTGTAACTGCGCGGTGTCGAGTTCGCCCGGCGTTTCGCCAAAATGCGCCAGCAGATCGCGGCTCAGTGTGCGACGGCGGTCGTCATCCAGTTCTTTCCAACGCAGCAGAACATCGGCGCCCAGGCGCAGTAATTCCGGATCGTGATTGCCGGCACGGGCGTGGCGAGCGCTGGCGCACCGCAATTCGCGGCCGTCGTGTTCGACATAAACCAGCACTGTCCCGACCGCTAGATCACCGACCCGCACTGCATGGCGGGTGCACAGACAACACACCACGCCAAGGCAATAGAACATCGGCAGTGCATCGATGAGTCGAAACACGTTGCGCAACAGATGAGCGGATGCCGGTGCAGTGCGACCGTCCCGTGCGACCACGCGTACGCCCGCCCAGCGTTTGCCAGGCGAACTGCCCTGCATCACCACTTCCAGCAGCGGGTGGTAGAGCAGATAGATGGCCGTCGCAGGCGCAAAACTCAGCCGGCCGCTTAAATCATCGGGCAGGCTGCCCAGTGCAAAGCGTTTCGCAAACCAGGCCGCGGCGAAGAACAGCAGCACCCAGGCCAGCGCCAGCAGACAGCGTATATGCCAGTCGATCAGGAAGGCATAACTGCGCGCGCCCAAGCCCGCGATCTGGATGCCGACAGACAGCCCCTGGCCGGTGTCGATGGCGATAGTGGCGCTACGCTCGGTGGCCATTGCAGGCGTCTTGTCAATTCGCACACGCATTCCACTCTCAATTCAAACTCGACGGCGCCGCCCCGATACTCGCCAGGCGCGCTGCAAGTTGCCCGCGCAGCGCGTCATTGGGCGCCAAGGCGAGCGCGCATTCCAGCTCATGCCGTGCCATGCCCGGCACACCGAGCGCCAGCCACGATTCAACTCGTTCGAGGTGGATAGCTAGCGGTTCTACCGCGACGGCAAGCTGATAGTCGGACAGCTCGATGACCTGGGCATGATTGCCCTGGCCGAGTGCCAGCAGGCGCAGGTTGTTCAACATACGGACCATGACATCGATCGGGGTTGCGACCTGAAAAGCGCCATCCTCCGGCAGATCGTTGGCCGCCAGCCACGCCCGACAGCTCTCACGCGCGATGAGCTGCATGCTGTAAGGGTCGACCAGTTGACCGTCGATCGCGACCAGGAAGTGACGCGGGAAATTGATGCCGGCCGCCGCCAGACCGCAGCGCTCGGCGACGCCGATCAGCACCATCGCCAGCGAGATCGGAATGCCGCGTCGTTGACGCAGCACCTCGGCCAGGGAACTGTTGGCAGCGCGATAGTAGTCAGTAGCGCCAGCGAAACCGAGGCTATGCAGATGAGCGACCACTGCCCGCGCGCTGCTGCCCGCACCCGCCGCCAAGCGCGTGAGCTCGCTGCGACACCCCTGCGCATCGAAGTCCTTGGCTATCACCCGCCCGACCAGGAGCGCGGCCTCCACCACGCCACGTGGGGCGGCGGCGAAATCGCGAAATTCCTGCAGGAGTTGGGTCGACGCCATGGTGTCGTCATTCTAGCGGCAGCGCGGCCGAGGGATCGACGGCCGAGCGTGCAATGAAGGACAATGCGCCCTGCGCGGCCGCCGGTCGCGAACACATTGAACAGGAGTCGACCGCCCATGAGTGACCCGATCATCGCAGCCAGCAAAGCTGGCTGGATAGCTCAGCATCGCGAAAAGTATCTTAAGGACGGCGCTGCCGGCCATCTGTGGGACTCGACCTTCGCCGGCGGCCCGGGGCCCCTGCCGACCCTGCTGTTGACCACCACCGGTGCGAAGTCCGGCCAGGAATCGATCATGCCCCTGCTCTACGGCAAGGTCGACGGCGGCTACGCCATCATTGCTTCCAAAGGCGGCGCCCCCAAGCATCCCGGTTGGTTTCACAATCTGAGCAAGCAATCCGAGTGCAAGGTGCAGGTCGCAACCGAGGTCTTCAAGGCCCGCACGCGCATCGCGAGCGGCGCTGAACGCAAAGCCGTCTGGGATCAAATGGCGGCCATGTATCCGCCCTTCACCGACTACCAGGCCAAGACCAGCCGCGAGATTCCGGTAGTCGTGCTCGAACCTGTGCGCTGAGTTCGCCGCCGGCGTGTGGCCCTGACGCGCCCAGAGGGACCGCACTCCCGCTGTCGCAGCAGATTCACCCTCAGTCCGATTGCTGCTAGGTTTCACTCTGGCCGCGTCGCCGTTCAGTAACGGCAACACGGCCTTCCACCAACACACAAGGAGAACATCATGCACGCCATTGCCAGGGGCACACTCGCCGCCGCAGTCTTCGGTCTGAGCAGCGCCTTCAGCGCCGTCGCACCCGCCGCTGACTATCAGATTGATCCGGCCCACTCGTTCGTCGAGTTCAAGATCCAGCATCTCGGCTATAGCTGGATGTTCGGCCGCTTTGACAAGCTCGCTGGTAGCTTCAGCTTTGACGCGGCCAAGCCCGAAGCCAGCACTATTGCGCTAGATGTCGACACCACTTCCATCAACACCAACCACGCCGAGCGCGACAAGCATCTGCGCAGCAAAGACTTCCTGGCAGTCGACAATTTTGCCAAGGCGAGCTTCAAGAGCAGCGGCTACAAAGGCACCGCCGACAAAGGTGTGTTGTCAGGCGTGCTGAGCCTCCACGGCGTCGACAAGCCGATTGATGTGGCTGTCACTAAGGTCGGCGAAGGCAAGGATCCGTGGGGTGGCTATCGCGCCGGCTTCGTCGGCACCTACACCATGTCGCGCGCCGATTTCGGCCTGAACTATGAACTCGGACCCGCTTCGACTACCGTCGACCTGACTTTCGGCATCGAAGGCATCAAGAAGTAGAATCGGGCCACCGCGCCCGGCCACGTCGCCGGGCGCCAAGCCTCACCACTGAAGGGAGATTGAACATGACTGACCCCGTACGCGCCTCGAATACCCCCTACCCCATCGACGTCGAAGCCGGCAAGAGCTACTACTGGTGCGCCTGCGGCAGAAGCGCCAAGCAGCCGTTCTGCGATGGTTCCCACAAGGACACCGGCATGACGCCCGTGAAATTCGAAGCGACCGAAACCAAGAAGGTGTTCTTCTGCGGCTGCAAGGCCACCGCCAAGCAACCGCTGTGCGACGGCACGCACTCCAAGGGCTGAGGCCTACACTGACCAGCGCGTCGCGGATGCGGCGCACTGGTGATGCCGTAGCGTTGCCGCGGTTACTTCATTTCCCGTGGGTCCCAACCCGCCAAGCCCTCTTCGAACGATCGCTCTGTAGTGAGCCGCTGCGGCGGCTAGGCCAGCGCCGGCATCACTTCTTCGACGAATAATTCAAGCGAGCGCCTGCTTTGCGCGTGGCTCAGCGTGCCCCAGGCAAAAGCCCCGATGAAATAGTTGATGCCGCTCTCCGCGACCAGGCGCGTGACCTGCTCGCGGATCCGCCCCGGCGAGCCGACCAGTATCGTTTCGGCCGCAAACCCAGTGTCCCAATCGAACAACATATCGACGCTGTGATCGTCATGACGATGCCAGAGGTGGGTTATCGAGCGATACCAGTCCCGGTAGGCCGGCCGCGCGATGCGCAGCGCTTCCTCGTCGCTGTCGGCAATGAAAACCTGGCGCAAGGTCGCGAGTTTGGGGGCGCTGACGTGACCGTTGATGCGCTCGCGATCGTCGCGGTGCCGCGCCCAGATCTCTTTGTACTGCGCGATAAGACCACGGATATGCGCGCTCGGACCGAGGGTCGCGAAGTGATAACCGTGGCGAGCGGCATACTCGACGCTGCTGGGATTATGGGTCGGGTACCACAGCGGCGGATAGGGCTTCTGCAGCGGTTGGATCTCCATCGGCACCGCTTCGAAATTGTAGTGGGGGCCGCAGTGGTTCAGCACCGGCTGGGTCATGCCAGCGCGCAGCACGTCTAGCGCTTCGTCGAAGATTTCACGCGTCGCGGCGGGGTCGACGCCGAAGCACGCGAGTTCGTAGGGCGACACCCCGCGGCTGATACCGAGTTCAATACGCCCGCCACTGAGATGGTCGAGCATGCAGATCTCTTCGATCAGCCGCAGCGGATTGTAGAGCGGCAGCAGGAAGGCGAGCGGCCCAAACCGGATCCGCGAAGTGCGCTGCGCGACGGCTGCCAGAAACAGCGCCGGGGACGGTGCCATACCCAGTGGCGTGCCATGGTGTTCGGCAAGGTGATAGCCGAAGAAGCCGGCCCGATCAGCGACCTCGATCAATTGCAGCCGTTCTTCGTACAACTGCGCGGTGGTGCCGGTGCTGCGATCGATCCAATCGGACATTCCAAATTCGACGGTAGTCATAGGCTCCCCTTGTCTTCACCCATCGGGCTGTCTGAGCTGCCATCGCTGGGCAGCGGCGGCATCACGGCTAGGCAGCCGTATTCACCGTCACAGCATAAGTCGAGCTGCCTCAGCGCAGCTTACGATAAAAAGCGCGGATATCTTCGATAAGCGCCACCGGCTCTTCCATCGGCGCGAAATGACCGCCGGATTTCATCTGCGTCCAGTGCTGAAGGTTGTAATAGCGCTCTGCCCAGCTGCGCGGTAGCATCACCACCTCGCGCGGGAACACGCCGATGCCAGTCGGCGCCTCGACCACCGGCTGGCGATCATGCGCCGGACGCCACGGATTGTTCGCACACTCGTAGTAGTAACGCGCCGAGGTGCCGAAACTCTGCGTGGTCCAGTAGATGGTGAGCGTCGTCGCCAGATCATCCTTGCTGAAACGACGCTCGACGTCGCCCCCACAATCGCTCCAGGTTCGACGCTTCTCGATGATCCACGCGGCGAGGCCGGCGGGTGAATCGTTAAGCGCGAAGGCTAGCGTTTGCGGCTTGGTCGCCTGAATGGCTGAGTAGCCCGCTTCGCGCTCGAAGAATTTCTGATTGCGCTGATGCCATTCGGCCTCCTCCGGCGCGAAGACCTCAGCACCTGGGAATGGCGCGTTGAACACATCAAGCGGCACCATCAAGTGCAGGTAGACACCGATCAGATGCTGCGCGTAACGATGTCCGAGTTGCGCTGTCA
>JANLSI010000459.1:0-2115 GCA_031362345.1 Pseudomonadota bacterium | reverse complement strand
TGACCGCAGGGACGAACCCGGGTCGGGGGTCCATGCAAGATCATGCACGATAAGTTCACCGAGCGAGTGCGCAAGGTCATCTATCTCGCCCGCGAAGAGGCGGCGCGGCTCCAGCACGACTACATCGGCACCGAGCATCTGTTGTTGGGAGTGATCCGCGAAGGCGAAGGGATCGCCGCGACGGTGCTCAACAACCTGGGCCTGGATCTCGATCGTATCCGCCAGGAGGTCGAGAACATGGTGAGCGCGGCGGGCGGCACCATGACGATCGGCGAGATCCCGTTCACGCCGCGCGCCAAGCGCGTGCTCGAGCTGGCGGTCGAAGAGGCTCGCTCGCTGGGCCACAACTATGTCGGCACCGAGCACCTGCTGCTGGGCCTGATCCGAGAGGGCGAGGGGGTGGCGGCCAAGGTGCTGCTCGAGCTGGGCGTGGACCGCAAGCGCGTGCGCGAGGAGACGCTCAAGCTTCTGGGCGGCACGCCGTCCTCCGCCGGCGGCGCCGAGCGCGAGGAGCGCCCCGAGACGCCGGCGCTGAACCAGTTCGGCCGCGATCTCACCCAGCTCGCCCGCGAGGGCAAGCTCGACCCGGTGATCGGGCGCGAGAAGGAGATCGAGCGCGTCGTCCAGGTGCTGTCGCGCCGCAAGAAGAACAATCCGGTGCTGATCGGCGAGCCCGGCGTGGGCAAGACGGCGATCGCCGAGGGCCTGGCGCAGCGCATCGTCTCGGCGCAGGTGCCGGAGAGCCTCAAGAACAAGCGCATCGTCACGCTCGACCTGGCGGCGGTGGTGGCGGGCACCAAGTATCGCGGCCAGTTCGAGGAGCGGCTGAAGACGGTGATGAACGAGATCCGCGAGTCCAAGGACACGGTGATCTTCATCGACGAGTTGCACACCATCGTCGGCGCCGGGGGTGCCGAAGGCGCCATCGATGCCTCGAACATGCTGAAGCCCGCGCTGGCGCGCGGCGAGCTGCAGTGCATCGGCGCCACGACCCTGGATGAGTACCGCAAGTACATCGAGAAGGACGGCGCGCTCGAGCGGCGGTTCCAGCCTATCATGGTGGACCAGCCGAGCGTCGAGGACACCATCCAGATCCTGATGGGCCTGCGCGACAAGTACGAGGCGCACCACAGCGTCAAGATCACCGATGAAGCGGTGGTGCAGGCGGTGAAGCTGGCGGACCGTTACATGAACGACCGATTCTTCCCGGACAAGGCGATCGACATCATCGACGAGTCCTGCGCCCGCGCGCGGCTGTCGGTGAGTACCGTGCCGTCCGAGATTCACGACCTCGAGAAGAAGCTCGAGGAGGTCGTGAAGGAGAAGGAAGCGGCGATCCGGGGCCAGGAGTACGAGAAGGCCGCGCGGTTGCGCGACAAGGAGAAAGAGCTGCGCGCGCGTCGCAACGACTTCAAGAAGTCGTGGAGCGAATCCACGCGCGGCAAGGACGTGCAGGTCGACGAACAACTGATCGCCCAGGTACTCTCGACGATGACCGGCATCCCCATGGTCAAGCTCGCCGAAGAAGAGACGCAGAAGCTGCTGCGCATGGAGGACGAGCTGCGCAAGCGGGTCGTCGGCCAGGACGAAGCAGTGGCGGTGGTGTCCCGGGCGGTGCGCCGCAACCGGGTCGGTCTGCGTGATCCCAAGCGGCCGATCGGGTCCTTCATCTTCCTTGGACCGACCGGGGTAGGGAAGACGGAACTGGCCCGGGCGCTGGCGGCTTTTCTTTTCGATGACGATGACGCGTTGATTCGGATCGACATGTCGGAGTATATGGAGAAGTTCTCGGTGTCGCGTCTTGTGGGAGCGCCTCCGGGGTATGTGGGGTATGAAGAGGGCGGTCAGCTGACCGAGAAGGTTCGCCGAAAGCCCTACTCCGTGGTGCTGTTGGACGAGATTGAAAAGGCGCACCCGGATGTGTTCAATGTGCTGCTGCAGGTGCTGGACGATGGCGTCCTGACCGACAGCTCACGGCGGCGGGAGCTGTCGGTCAAGACCCCATCATCGAGGACCTGCAGCAGCACATTGAACACATCCGGGTGCGCTTTTTCAATCTCGTCGAGCAACACCACGGAATAGGGCTTGCGCCGGACCTTCTCGGTGAGCTGTCCG
>JANLSI010000453.1:0-5356 GCA_031362345.1 Pseudomonadota bacterium | reverse complement strand
GAAGATCAATCCCGTTCGCCCGCTGATACCGAGATTGTCGCTGACCGAGATCAGTTTGCCGGCCGCAGTGGGCACGTCGTAGCCAAAGTTGAGCGCGTTGCCGTAAGGGTCCTGAATGGACACCAACCGCGCGCCTTTCCCCGGCAGCTTCAGCAGATCTGACGCCACCGCGTAGGTCGGATCGGCGAACACGTATTTGGTCCCGTTGCGGAAAGTAAGCGTGTACTGCCCCGCGACGGGCACATTAGCCGTCAGCGTATCGAACTCTCCTTGCGGCGGTGTCACCGCCAGGCTCGACTCATTGACCAGATAGGTGTGCTCGCCGCCCCGCTCGTCGACATAGGTGATGCTGGCGGTTTTGCTATTACCGTTCTCCGGCGCCTGGCCAGCCGCCGTATTCGTGCCTGGCGTGCAGTTCGGGCAGTTACCGTAGTCATTGGATTTCAAGCGCATCCCATAGCTGTGGCTCCAACCAAAACCGAACGCGCCATCAAGATTCGACGAAGATGGGGCCGAATTGTAGGTTCGCGTCAGTGCGTAGTTGATGCCACGCCCCTTGATCGCGACGTCGGTTTCATCGTGGTAGTTGTTGCCGGTGACTGTTGAAGCCGGATCGCTGGTCGACGGCGTCCTGATCAGATCGTTGTTCGTGATCGAGACCGTGCTGGCATCGGTAAAGCTGGCATTCTTGAAGTCAACGTTCAGGACAGGATTAGCAGGATCGATTGCGGTGGTGGCCGTCACGTAGCCACCGCCGGCTGGTAGGCGAGTGCTGTAGTTGACAATGGCATAGGTCGAGCTGGCGAGCTGCTTGCTCGGGTCGTATGCATTCTTGAGATAGACGCCGAACAGGTAGTTGGTGTCCTGCGGCAGACGGGAGGGCATGAGGTATTCGAAAGAACCCCCACTAGCAAAGTGCATGTCGTCGCGTACACCCGTAATGAAACGCGTGTCGTAGTCAGTCAATCCGGGCACGGTTGAGCGGTAGGCATAGGTTGCGGGATCGAAACCCAGCCCGCGATCAAAGAAGTCGACGAAGGACTCGAAACCGGCGATATTGTTGTTGAAGCAGGTCTTGAGGCGCGGCAACAGCGCACTCGGTTTCGCCGTATAGGTGGCCGCCCCGCAGGTGAGGGTCATATTGGGGTCCGATACGTCGATGCTCGCCGTCAAATTGCGCGTCCCGTCGACCATGCGGTTGGCAAAGATCTCTACGAGGGCCGATGGTTGCCATAGGTAGATGTTGAGCCCGGAGAGCAAGGTAAATTTGAATTTCACCGTATAGGTCCCAGCGGTCACCGTGGTGGCCTTGCCAAGGGTCCATTTCAAGGTGTTATTGGCCTGTTTAGCCACACTGCTGACATTGAACTTGTTACCGGTTGGACTCGTAATCGATGCGCCGTTACTGACCACCGTATAATTGCTTGGCACGCCTGCAGGCAATTGACTGAATATCCGGGTATCGCCGGCGTCCACCAGCCGCACCACGACAGCGACCGGATACCTGCCGTCAGGATGTTGTGCTGTTTCGTTGAGGGTGTAACGCCATTGGTTCGTAGTTCCAGTGACTTTGGCATTGCTGGCCACAGAGAATCCGGTCGTACTGGAACTCGCCGACAATACTGAAGACTTCGCGTATATCGCATTTGTATCGATGACCGATATGGCGGTCTTCAATTTCCCTTCTTTGGCTGCCTCAGTGACGTAGAAGTTCTCGAGATTGTCGTAGTTCTTGAAGAGGGTATCGAAACCGTTATCCGCCCGATAGGTCGCCAGCGCGGTCTTAGGGTCGGTGGGGGCTAAGCCCGCGACATTCGGTCGAAACACTTCGAAAGCCGCGCCTGGATTAGGCCCGGTGTGCGCCCACGCCACCAGATTGCGCGAAAACAGCGTGTACTCCTTCTTGGTAAAACCGGCTGGGGCCGCGCTCGGGAAATTCAGGGCAGGCA
Source organism: Pseudomonadota bacterium (assembly GCA_031362345.1). Taxonomy (GTDB): domain Bacteria; phylum Pseudomonadota; class Gammaproteobacteria; genus JADJYF01. Next base: position 3,407 of record JANLSI010000453.1, on the reverse strand, counting down.
AGGATGAGACAAAGCTGGTCGGCGTGATATTGACAAGCTGTCTGCCCTGTTCGAGCGCAAACTGGATGCCACGCACGGTGGAAATGGCGTCGTAACCGGTGATCTGTTGCCACACCTCGTGTTCCAACGAGGAGCCGACGTGACCAAGAAACTTGAAGGTCTCGTTGGAGTAGGTCGCTGGTTGGTCGATTTCCCAGCTGCCGTTGTAGCGAATACCCTTCAGGTCGATGAGCAAGCCGCCGGGCATGATTGCGAATGGCAGGTCATTGAGATACTCGACTTCCTGCACCGAGCTGATGACGCCAAGGTAGGCCGATACCGGAGAAATGATGCCTTTCAGTCGGCTGTAACGCTCCGATTCTTCGCGAAGTCGGTTGTAGTACGCACTCTGTGCGACGTACAACAAGCCGCCGGTGAGGGCGTCCATCGCCGGTAGATCGTCCAGCAGCGCGGCATCGCCCGTATCGGCGCTTCGATTGGCGTTCTTGTCGACGTAGGCAACACCGGCCGTGCCGAGGGCGCCGGTACTATCGATGACGACGGGGAAGTCTTTGGCGGCCTTTAGGAGTTTCTCGTAGGCGCGTCGAACCTGCGAGCGGTTCGACGTCTCGCCACCGCTGGCTATCAGAAAGTAGCCGCCAACCGACAGATTGGCGTAATCAACCTTGACACCCGGCCGGCCCGGCTCGGCATCGACTTCAACCGTCACAGTCACCGGTATGCCGGCTTGTAACGAACGCGTGACGCCGTCGTCGCAGCCGACCGTGATGCCGCCACCCGCCGAAATGCTAATGGACCCGCCTACAGTCTGGCCATCGAGTCTGTGGCCAAAGGTCAGATTGGTGCCGCTGCCAAACATGGTCAGGGTTAGCTGTTTCGTGCTGAGTTCCGACAGGGCGACCTGGTAGTGCGGGAGGAGGCCATTGAGCGCGCTGCAGCCGGGCCAGGTGACTGTAGAACGAAGGTACTTCATCCACGGCGTGGCCTCCGCTGCATCGTGCTCGTCTAGCGAGTCATAGCGCGCCACTGGGCCTGTGGGTGTGAATGGCAAAGACGCCGGTAACAAGCCACTTTCGTCCGCAACAATGGTGCCGGGATCCATGACGTCCTGAAGTGTCACCCCCGGATTGTTGGCACGAAGATAGGCAAGGGCCTGCTCTTCGTAAATTTCCAGCGGACTCTTGTTCTTGATCGACGGATTGCTCTGGGCGCCATAGTAGGCGTTGAAGTCGAAATTGACGTTGCGCAGCAACATGCGATGGGTCGATAGATATTGCTTTTGCTTGTATGACGGATCGAGTGGAATCCATTGGCAGGAATCGCCAGCGTTGCTGCATGCGGCGCTAGCGGTGGCTTGTCCACCACGGTAGTGGCTGTAGTCGACCAGTGCCTCCACCCATACATGTTGAAAGCTGACGTTGATGAGGTCGGATCCAACGACGTGCGCAATGCCCTGATCGCGTAATACCGCCACGGCTAGTGTCTGGTCGACTACCCCCAGCCAGTTCGCCAGCGCGGCCTTGGTGATAGTGATGTCGCCCTGCACGTAGCGCGCACGGATGCCTTGGGAACGCAACATTCCGATCAGCGCAGCGGCCAGGTCGACGTCGTTGCCGCGCATGCCGAGAAACGCATTGACACTGTTACTACGCGCACCGTGGTAGGGCGAGTATTCCGCGTTATTGCGCAAGTATTCGTAGATCTTTGCGGGACTGCCTAAGGCCTGCGCCTGGTCTTTCAAGGCTAGCGCATCGCCGCTCAGAAACTGCACTTCGCGCGTTTCGCACAACTGCGGATCGGTGCCGCTACCGGTGCATGCAGCCCGCACCAGGCCGCTGCCGAGCAACAGGGCGAAGCCCAAGACGTAGTGAGTCATAGCCATGACTGCAAATCCTTTTGTCGTCGCTTAGTGGTAGTGCCGGGTTATCGTCTGAAACGTCGGTTCAATTGCTCGCGTCGCTGGTGGGCCGGATAGGGATAATTGTTGCCGTACGCTGTGTAAACGCCGCAAATCGGCACCATCGACTCGCATCCGTCGCAATTCCAAATCCACGACATTCAATGCGTCGGTGACACGGGCTTGGGCGTCCTTGCTTGGTGCGCCGAACGACACCGCAGCCGTGGTACTCAAGCGCGCAGCGTTCGTCAGCGGGTGTGCACTGACGCTGCTTGAGCGTCTGCTCAGTGAGCGCCTGTGCTCAGACACGCTTGCCAATACGTCGTCAATATGACCCACCACTTCTGCCGAGTTGCCGGCCTTGCCGCGCTCGACTCCCGAAGCGTCTGCAAGCACTCGCGAGCTGCTTAGCAGGTTTGCTGACGCGAGCGAGCGAAGTTTGCTCGTCGCCGTCTGCATGCGGGGCATGTTGTCAGCCCGCACGGCCGCTTGCAGAGTGCGCAGCCGGCCGTCGACGTCCACCAAGGCCTGTCGCTGAACGGCAGAGGCGTCCAACAGACGCTGACGCTCGGCCGCCCGAGATGCCAGTAAGGCGCGGGAAACCTGCCGCAATCGCTCAAGCTCAACCGGCGCGAACAGTTCATCGGCAACTATATCGGTGGTGATGCCTAGCCAAGCGACTAGTACTAACAGTGGGAAGAAACGCCCTGCACGTAAAAAGGAATAAATCATCCTGTCATTCCTCCGGTCACTTGGTGCAAGCACCGCACAGTCCGTCGTGCGGTATTGGATTTACTGCGGGGCGGTGTTGGTGTCCCCCGGATGTGCTTGGCTGGTGCCACCGCTGGCCAGGCCAGAGAGTCAATGCAATTCATGGGCGGACCTCAGACCGTCCCGCCCAGCGCTTGAGGGTCATCAACAACGCGCCGGCAAAAGTCGCCATTGCCCACGGCGGCAGCATGGGGACTTCGCCACTGCCTTGACTAAGGACCGGGTTGCCGCTCAATTTCAGACTGCTGAGCACGCTCAGCTCGGCGAGCGGGGCGGTCGAAGTAATGCTGTTGTTGCGGAGGTCCAGCGTGGTCAGATTGACGGCGAACTCCAGTCCGGTGAGATTGGTAATGCCCAGTCCGGCGGCATTCAGCGCGGTCAAACGCGCGAGTTCTGCGCGATCGATGGCATCCATGAGATTGCGCCCGAGGGCGGCGTTAAGCGCCGCGCGCAAAGACGGGTCGGTGATGGTCACCACGGTGGCCTGCACTGCGGCATCGGTGCCCATGGCAGCGGCAAAGCTGCGCACAGCAAGTGCCGTACTGTAAACGTCGCCGCTGATGCTGCCGTCCACCGCCGATTGCAGGCCAGTCAGATTGTTCAGCAACGCGGTGGCATTGGCGCCTGCCTGTAGCAGTGCCATGGCCGTCAATGCCTGCACCGACGGCGATGCTGTGGGACCGACCAGAGTATTGAGGGTGGTGACTGCGTTCTGAATGGTGGCACTGGCGGCGGGTTC
>JANLSI010000448.1:0-13711 GCA_031362345.1 Pseudomonadota bacterium | reverse complement strand
CACGGCGAGCGTGATCTTCGGCGCGCGCAATTCCCACTCCAGTAGCGGCCGGTACAGTGCGATTAACCAGCGATTGAGCGGGTTCTTCTGCTCCTCTGGGATCTTGCCGCGGATCAAATAGCCCATCAGCACTGGGATCAGCGTGACGGCCAGACCCGCCGCTGCCGCCATGGCATAGGTCTTGGTAAACGCCAGCGGCGCGAACAAGCGCCCCTCTTGCGCTTCCAGGGTAAACACCGGGATGAATGACAAGGTGATGATCAGCAGCGAAAAGAATAGCGCCGGCCCGACCTCGACGGCTGCGTCAGCCATTACATTCCAGCGTGCCTCACCGCGAAGTTCCTCACCGGGATGCTGGTGATGCCAGGCTTCGAGTTTCTTGTGGGCGTTCTCGATCATGACAATCGCCGCATCGACCATCGCACCAATGGCAATGGCGATGCCGCCCAGCGACATGATATTGGCATTGATGCCCTGGTGATTCATGATGATGAACGCAGTCAACACGCCGAGCGGAAGAGAGACGATGGCGACGAGAGCCGAGCGTAGATGAAACAGAAACACGGCGCAGACCACCGCCACGACGATGAACTCCTCAAGCAATTTTTCCTGAAGATTCTTGACTGCGCTTTTAATGAGATCTGAGCGGTCATAAGTCGGCACTATCTCGACACCGGGTGGCAGGCTAGGCGCGAGCTGCGCTAGCTTTTTTTTGACTGCCTCGATGGTCACAAGCGCGTTCTTGCCGGAGCGCATGACGATGATGCCGCCCGCCACCTCGCCCTCGCCATTGAGTTCGGCGACACCACGGCGCATTTCCGGCCCGACTTGGATCCGTGCGACATCGCCCACACGCACAACCACGCCGGCGGCGGTTGTGACGAGCGGGATCTTGCGGAAGTCGTCCAGTGATTGCAGATAACCGGCGGCGCGCACCATGTACTCAGCTTCGCCCAATTCCAATACCGAGCCGCCCGTTTCTTGATTGGCACGCTGCACGGCTTCAATGACCTTGGTATGCGGGATCTGATAGGCGCGCAGCTTGTCCGGATCGAGCACGATCTGGTACTGGCGCACCATGCCGCCGATCGAAGCCACCTCGGATACATTGGCCACCGTCTTTAGTTCGTATTTCAGAAACCAGTCTTGCAGCGCACGCAACCGTGACAGGTCCAACTTGCCGCTGCGGTCCGTCAAGGCATACTCGTACACCCAGCCGACGCCCGTCGCGTCTGGTCCAAGCGAGGCTTTGGCCTGCGGCGGTAGGCGCGACTGCACCTGATTCAGATATTCCAGCACCCGCGAACGTGCCCAGTAGAGATCAGTACCGTCTTCGAAGATGACATAGACAAAAGAGTCACCGAAAAACGAAAATCCGCGGACCGTCTTTGCACCGGGCACCGATAACATCGACGTGGTGATCGGATAGGTCACTTGATTTTCGACAATCTGCGGTGCTTGACCTGGCCAGGTCGTGCGGATGATTACCTGCACATCGGACAAATCAGGGATCGCGTCGAGTGCGATCTTGGACAGCGACCAGAGTCCCCAGGCGGTCAGCATGAGTGTGGCAAGCAATACCAGGAAGCGGTTCGCGATCGACCAGCGGATGAGTCGGGCTATCATCGCTGCCCGCCTTTTGCACCGTCTTGCATCTCGCTGCTCATCGCGGCAGCGGGCGCGGGTTCATCAAGCGCGATGGTCGCGATTTCATAGCCACCGGTCGCGGTCTTGCGGATCTGGAAGCTCACGTGGTCACCGACTGTGATGGTGTTTGGCAAACCTTCGGCCGGCAGCTTGAAACCCATGGTCATCGCGCCCCAGTGCAGCGAGGTAATCGGTCCGTGGGAGAGCGTGATCATATCGTTGCTTATCTGATCGACTGTGCCTTTGCCCTGATGGGTGACTTCGCCAGGCGCACTGGCCTGCGCAGCAGGCGGCTCGCTCATCCGTGTGACAGTCGCTTTTAGACTCGCTTCAGAGTCGATCAGGAACTGACCGGATACGACAACTTGCTGTTGGTCCTTGAGCCCTTGACGGATCTCGCTCTGGCCGTTCGCTTCAACACCCACTTCGACGTCTAGCGGGGCGAACCTCCCACCACCTTGCGCAACAATCACGACGCGGCGCGTGCCAGTCTCGATGACGGCCTCCGTAGGCACGAGCAAGACTGGCGCCGCGTTCAGCGGCGAAATGGACACCGTGACGAACATACCCGGCGTCAAACGCTGCTCTGGATTCGTGATTTCGACCCGTGCTTTTAGGGTACGCGTCGCGACATCGACCTCCGGCAAGAGCGCTTCAACTTTGCCATTGAACAACCGGCCTGGATAAGCCGCAGCACGGGCTGTTGCTACGCTGCCAGGGGCGAGCCAGCGCGCCTGCGATTCGGGCACATCGGCGTTCACCCACACGGTAGAGAGACCATTGATGCGGAACAAGGCAGCGCCAGCCATCACGGTCATGCCCTCGCGCGCGGAGAGTTCAGCCACCACACCGGCGCGCGGCGCCGTCACGTTTAGCCGAAGCTGCACTTGACCAGTCTTCTCGACCAGACCTATCTGCTCGTCGCTCATGCCGACCAGACGCATGCGCTGGCGGGCGCCCTCCAACAAACGTCCAAGATCTGGCGTCGACTGCGCGGCGATGCGCCGTGCTGCCAGGAACTCTTCCTGGGCTGCCACCCACTCCGGCACATAGAGCGCCGCTAGAACTTGGCCCTTTTTTACCGCATCGAGTGGCGCCCGCACGTAGAGTTTCTCGATGAAACCGTTGGCACGCGCCTGCACGAGCGCAAGGTCGCGCTCGTTATAGGCGACGCTACCGACGACATCGACGGTCGGCGCCAAAACGCCTTTACTGACTTTGGCAACCCGCAGTCCGAGATTTTGCTCGAGCCGCGCGCTGATCTTGACGCTTCCGTCATCAGTGCCCGCTTCTGCATACTTGGGCACCAACTGCATGTCCATGAAAGGGGACTTGCCGGGCTTTTCGAATTTCTGCTGTGGAACCATCGGGTCGTACCAGTACAGCGGAGTTTTCTGATCGCTCACGACTTGCGCGTCGCTCTGTGCTGGGTCGCCCGCTGGCGGCGACAAAGTCATATGCATGCCGCGGTGCATGCCCAGTTGGTAGACGCCATAGCCGCCTGCAGCCATCAAACCAACAATCACTAGCGTGACAACGACGGTCCTGTTGCTCATTTCGATGCCTCACTAACAATTGCGCCATCGCGATCGGTGCTGGCCAGGGGCGGAGCCTCGTCGTCGGGAAACAAGAAGTTGAGTTGCGCCCACAGGCGTGCAGTGCCCATCTCAAGTTCGAGCATGCGCAGGTGCAGGTCGATTTCGTCGCGACGTGCGCGCAAGATCTCGGTCGTACTGGATCTGCCGGCGGCGAAGGCCGCGAGCGTGGCCTCGGTTCGCGCCACTGCTAAGGGAATGAGTTCGCGCTCATAGCGTTTGAGCCGTTGCCGACCGCTCTGCCAAGCCTGGACTCGTCCGCGCACTTCGCCGACTTCGCTACGCAGCGCCTCGTCGCGCTCTGCACCAACCTGTTCGGCCAGCGCGAGTTTCGCCGCGACTTCACGGTCCTGGCGATTCGCTTGGTCCCATTGCAGCGGGATAGACACACTGACGGAGACGAAATCAGAAAAGCCCGCCCCCCGTTGGGCGTAAGCGAGCGCCACGCTCCAGTCCGCGCGCTTGTCAGCTTCGGCGAGCCTGGCAGCGTTCCAGGCCAGTTCTTCCTGCCGGTCCAGCACCGCGATTTCCGGATGGTGTGAGAGCTCCATTTCGAGCATGTTCACATCGACGCGCACCGACTCGAGATCGGGCTTGCCCGCCAGCGGCAACTCAGCAGCGTCGCCTACCCAGCGCGCGAGCGCGGTCTTGGCCACGAGGAGACGTTGATCGATGTCGTTCGCACGGTCGTCCAACTCGGCCAATGCGCTGCGCGTTGCAATGAGGTCGGCTTGCGTGCCGCGCCCGCTGCGGTAAGCAGCATCAGCGGCCGTAATTTCGAGTTCCGCTGCCTTTTTCTGATCGACAATTAGCGCAGCCATGGCCTCGGCATAGTGGCGTTCGAGCCAGGCCGACGCGGTTTCGCGCTGGATAGTGGCAATGAGTACGGCCTTTTCCGCCCGCGTTTTCTCGCCTTCACGATCGAAGTGTTGCGCGCGCAGATGGCGTTTCGACGCACGGGTCCATTCCTGACTGACAGCCACACGACCCATAGTGAAGTCGTCCCCACCGACGCTGAAACGGTGCGCGCCGTCCACCGGCCAACTATCGAGCCCCACGGTCACGACCGGATCGGGAAGCTGCCCTGCGGCGACGGCCATGTGCTGAACGGCGACGAGCGCGGCATCCTCCGCTGATACTCGACGCGAGCGCTCAACAGCGAGACGCTGCGCTTCGGCCAAGCTAAGGGGGGGATCGGCCGCATAGGCGACGGCCGGCAGTGCGCCGACTAATACGGTCAGCAGGACCGCCAGGGCGCAGCGATGAACCAGAATACGGCTGCCAGCGACTACGAGGATTAGTAACGACATGATGCCTCCACAGGACAAGCGAACAGACATGGGCCGCGCAGTCTGCGCGACCGGACTACGCCCGCTAGAGCATCAAATGAGAAAACGACAGTGGTGAAGATAGAGGGGAGGTTTGACGAATTTAACTGGCAAGTCTGTCCGCGCGATCCACAGCTTCGACAGAGGCGTGCGCGGCTGGCAAACCAGCACTACGACCGGCACTACCGGTACATCGACTTGGGACTGAACACGGTTATCAACCGACTGCGCCGCTTGGTCGCAATGCTGTTTGCAAAGATTGGCGTTTTTGGGCGCGGCGCTGTGGCAGGCCGTGACCGAAGTCGACTGTCCGCTGCTCGGCATTGCGCCGTGACTCGTGGTCGGACAGGTGTAGCCTGCCACCGCGAACTGCGCAAACAACAGTAGTCCGATGGCGAAACAGGAGACGATTTTTCGGCGCACCCGGGTCATAGTCTTATTTTATAGCTCAGTTGTCGCTCGTCGCCACCTAGCGTAATGGCGACATCGCAAGCCACGCTCAGGAACAAGCTTAACATCGCACTGCGATTACGCCACCGCCGCTGACGCCCTGCTTCGTCAGCCCATCGTCGGTTCATGGCTCCCTGCCCTGCCCTTGGGTGTCATGATCTTCAGCGCGGTGCTGCGGTTCTGACTTGCCGTCCATCTCCGGCATGGCCATCCCTTGCATGTCGCCGTGCGCGTGCGCACTGCTATCGTCCGCGCTGCGCGCAGTGAGGATCTGATATTGCGCAGGCGTCAGTCGCGGTAGCTGCTGTAAGAAAGCCACCATGGCCCACATGCGGCGGTCGTCATGTGTCAGCCCCCAGGCCGGCATGCCGCTCATCTTGAAGCCGTGCTTGATGATCCAGAAGGTCTCGGCCGGATTGTCGCGCTTGATCTTTGCCAGCTTAGGCGGCTGCGGATACATCGCTGACGCCATCTCCGATCCAGCGACACCGGGCTTGAGATGGCAACCGCTACACATTTCATTGTAGTCGGCGCCACCGGCCGTGATCATCGCAGGATCGTCAAGTGTTGGGACTTCAATGCCGCGCACTCGCATCGCGATCGAGCGCTCGCGCACCGCTTCCATGAGCCAATAAACCGGCTTGGTATGCGGATCATCTGCGGCGACATTGAAGACCCCGAGGTAGACGAACAGCATGCCGCCGATGAGGCCGGCGCCGCTAAGGACAAGCATTGCTTTAATCAATTTCATGACGCGCTCCGGATGTGTCGAGCACTCAGCCGCCGTGTTTCATACCGGGCATGTCCGGCATGGTGGTGGGCGCTTGCGCGGGCGCAGTGCCGGCAACCGCCGGCCCGTTGCGTACCGGCTTACCGTAGTCCGGATCAACGCTCACACGTTGTGCGACGGTGCCGGGCGGATGCGCATACCAGCCCGGATCGCGGTAGTCACCGGCAGCAAGATCGTCACGCACTTTAACCACGGTAAACATGCCCCCCATCTCGACCGGTCCGAATGGCCCCTGGCCCGTCATCATCGGTAGCGTATTCTCGGGACCCACCAGCCCCATCGCCACGTGACCGCTATGCTCGGACATGCCGTCCTTGCCCATCGCCATGTAGCCCGGCAGCAGCGCGCGGACGGCCTTCTCGACATCGGACTGATCGACGCCCACGGGATTCGGAATGCCGTGGCCCATCGGCCCCATCGTGTGATGCGACATATGGCAGTGCAGCGCCCAGTCGCCGGGGATGGCCACGAATTCATAGTCGCGCATTTGTCCCACGCCAATGATCTCGGTGACTTCCGAGCGCCACGCCGAGCGCGGCCAGCGACCACCATCGCCGCCGGTGACTGAAAATTGCACGCCGTGCAGGTGGATGGGGTGATTCCACATCGACAGATTGCCGATGCGAATGCGCAGCCGTTCGCCAGTGCGCGCGACTATCGGATCGATCGCCGGCCAGGTCTTGCTGTTGAAGGTCCACAAATCGAACTCCTGCATGATGCTGGGGTCGGGCCGGTAAGTACCCGGGTGCAACGCCCAGTTGTGCAGCAGGAATGCATAGTCGCGATCGATCGTTTCCAGCTCGCCGGCGCGCGGATGAATGATGAACAAGCCCATCATGCCGAGCCCCAGCTGCACCATCTCGTCGGCATGCGGGTGATACATGTGCGAGCCGTGCTGTTTGAGCGTGAACTCATAAGCATAAGTCTCGCCCGGCAGGATGTGTGGCTGACTGAGACCGCCGACACCATCCATGCCGCTCGGCAGATACAGCCCATGCCAGTGCACCGACGTCGGTTCACCCAGGCGGTTGGTGACGTAGATGCGCACGTGATCACCCTCCACCGCTTCGATCGTCGGCCCCGGCGTGGTGCCGTTATAGCCCCAGCACTTGGCTTTGCTGCCCGGCGCGAATTCGTGCTCGACTTCTTCGGCGACGAGATGAAATTCCTTCACGCCATTCTTGACCACATGCGGCAGGGTCCAACCATTCAGCGTGCGCACCGGTGTGTAAGCGTGCCCACGGCCTGGTGGCGTCGGTACGACGGGCGCACGGGAACTCGGCGCGGCGTCAGCGCCGGCCTGTGCTTTGCTGCTGACCGCCAAGCCGGCAGCCACCGAGCCGACGCCGAGTGCCGACAGCAGATTGCGTCGCGTCACCATAACTATTTGCCTCCACCGTCACTGGGCTGGGCGGCACCCCCATCCATACCGGGCATGTCTTTCATGTCCTGCCCCTGCATGTGATCATGAGGCGGGATGTTCTTGCATTGGTCGTGCAGGGCTTTCATAAGTGGGTCATTCATGTCCATCTTGGTCGCGTCCCTATCTTGCAGGGACGAACAGTCCGGAGCGGTGGCGTCCTTCTGCTCATGCGCGCTCGGATCGTGCGCCAAAGTCGGACCCGACAACACCGCAAGCGTAAGAGAGAGGACCATGGATAAATGGTTTTTCATCAAGATCTCCTAGTGTGTATGTGCGCTGCTAGACGGTTGTTGTCCGCCGTCGGCAGGCGGCACGTCGGTAGCAGGTAAATTGGACGAAGCGTTGCGGTAATTTTTGTGCTCGCTTTTATTCGGGTTTACCGATTGCGGCTGCTCGCGACATTTTTGCGCGAGTGCTTGCATCAGCGGATCGCTCATGTCGGCACTTTTGAGTTGTTCGCAGGCAACTCGCTTGGCGGCAGCGCCGGCAGGATCCATCGGCTTCGTGTCGATATCCGCTGACGGCTCGACGGAGGGCGCCACTGGCTCGGGCTTTGGCATCGTCTCCATATCGTGTCCGGAGGCGTCCATGCCGTCCATGCCCTTCATGTCCATGCCGGACGACCCACCTACGGCGTCGTGACGACCATGTCCTGTGTGGCCTGTGCTTCTTTCCTTAGGCGTGATCAAGGCTTTGGGTTCGATACCCTCGCTCGCGATCTGTGCGCTACTTGGCAAGCGCGCTCCGATCGCCTGCGCCAGCGCGGCCCGCGCGACCCAATAGTCGGCGAGTGATTCGAGATAGCCCTGATAAGCGTCGTACTCCTCGCGCTTGTCTCTAAGCACTTCGAACTGACCAATGATCATATAGTTCAGCATTTCCGCCGAACGTCGCACGACTTCCTCGCGCAGAGGAATGAGTTGCATGCGGAACCGCTCAACTAAAGCGCGTGCGCTTGCCACCCTCGCGTGAGCAAGCCGCACCTCGTTGCTGACTCCAATTTCCAGCCTGCGCGCCTCGGCCCGCGCCAGATCCAGCTCGGCCCGCGCGCGCTCGACTCTACCGCCACCCCAGTTGAACACGGGCAGTGTCAGCCCCAGCGTCGGCCCTAGGAGTCTGCTGTTGTCAGTTTCGTGCTCATAGTCAACCCCGAGCTGGATGTCGCCGATCAATCGGTAGCTGCGCGTCACACCGAGTGCATCCTCAAGGAGTACGACAGCCTGACGCGCCGAAAGCAGATCGAGGCGCCCGACCAGCGCCAGGCGCTGCAAATCAGCGGGTTCGTCATCTTGGTTCATCGCTAGCGGCAGACGTGCTTGGATAGTCCAGCGATCGTCTTCGACAGTCAGCCCCAGCAAGGTGTTGAGTGCCGATCGCGCTGCCAGCACGTTGGTAGCAGCGCGATCGGCCTCAATGCGCGCTTCCGTCGCCGCAGCTTTTTCGCGGTTAAGCTGCAGCCGATTGATATTGCCGGCGTCGAAGAAGCGTTGCGCCAACTCTGCCGACGCACTCCCAGCAGCAGCAACGGCGTCACGAAGTTCCACCACCGCGACGGCACCGACATAGACGTAGTAGCCTGCTTCGACCTCGCTTGCGAGCTTGACTAACTGGCCTGCAACCTGCTGCTGCGTGCGGACCAGTTCACCACGCGCTAGGCGCTTGCGTGGCGAAAGATAAAGGATGTCGGCGAAGTTCTGCGCGAGCCCCAGGGCTACCTGTGCGCCGCCAGTACTACCGTCCAACCAGGCGAACGAGAATAGAGGATTGCTGATCCGCGCCGCGTCGTAGACCTCGGCCTGGGCGATGCCGAGCCGGGCATATTGCTGAAGGAGCAGTGGATTGCGCGTGAGCGCGATGCGCTGCGCCGACTCGACGGTGAGTGGCGTCGCTATCCATGCGGCGGTTTGGCGTTGAGCTTCCTCATCGGACGATGGCGCCGCAACCGATGGGCCGCCACGGTCGATGATGAGCGCTTTGCTATCGGTAAAGCCGCGATCGACGGGGATGCCGGCGCAAGCGGTCAAGAGTAAAGCAGCCGCAAACACGGCGGAAATCTTCAAGCGACAAGAATAGAACACGGAAATCCTCCGGGACCGACCACAGGAAGGGCTTGAACAGCCCAGCCAGGCTTAGGGCGGAGGGACAGAAGCGTGCTTGATGAACGCTTGCGCGTCTATCAATCGACAAGGTCCCTCGTGCAAGAAGCCGGGGCAATCAAATGGCAGAGGTAATAGGAGGTCGGAACGGAGTGAGGGGTTTTGCTAGCGACGCGAGCGTTAGGGAAGAAGCTGACCAGTGGTGGGATAAATCTGATTCGATTGCCTGTTGTCGATACTCCAGCGCCACCAGTCCGCCCGCACATGGGCCCGAACAAGTACAGCTGACTTCGCAACCTGAGTGTTGACGTTGGCGGTCTTGATGCTGCTGACAGTGGTGGGAGGCCGTGGCATCGGTGGTCACGATGACCACTGAATGAAGCGCCTGACGTTGCCCACCCCTATGGTGCTGGCAACCCATCGTCGTCGCGCTCGCCATACCAGACAGCTGAAGGGCAATCAGGAGAAGGGCGGTGATTGTCGATCGGAGGCGTCGCATGAAAATACTATCGCTTAACGGCCTTGGTTGACGCAAGCGGTATTATCGTGGGAGCCCACGCTTGCGGGGCGGCCGCCATATCCCCGCCATGGAATATGGCGCCCCTTGTTCTGGCTTGGCGCCCAAGAGTCAACGAATCAATTGCTCAGTTTCTTGCCCATCGCTGAGTTGCCTACGGTCGGTGACGCAATAGCCGGCCCAGAAGTACCGTTTTCACTGGCAGGCACCTTCTTCGGTGGATGCGTACGCCGAGGCGTACCGTCATCCTTCACTACACAGTCGATGTTCGTGCGTTCCGTGCACTCTGGGTTATCGTCGAGTGGCGTCGTTCGCTCGCTTGAGTCGGCGCTCATGGCGAGCGAGCTATGCGCGAGAACGGCGATCAGAATCACGTGCTTAAGATTCATGGAAATCTCCTTGCTTTGGTTAAAAACGCGCTCATGGTCACTGCAAGCTCGTTTGAGGTTGGCTGGAATTGAGCGATGGCGCGATCATCAGCGCTTTGGCGCCGATGGACTGCGTTCAGCTTGAGACCTCCAAATGTCTCGAATTTCAAAACCACAGACGCACTCCGAACACCACTGCAATGTCCTCGACACTTCCGCCTTGACGCCGCGAGATGTCGGCGGTGCCGCCAAAGCGGTGTAGCCACTGGACGCCTAGGTAGGGTGCGAACTCGCGTCTCATTTCATAACGCAAGCGCAAACCCAAGCCTAGGCTGTTAACGCCCTCTCCCACGCCGAATTTTTCCGCCGCTTGCACGGCAGCATCGAAGTCCAGTCGGGGTTGGAGCACGAGTCGCTGGGTCAGGAGCAGGTCGTAGGTGGTAGTGAGACGTGCGGAAACATCACCGTCCTGACTGACGAATAGCGCAGGTTCAAGCTCGAACCGGTAGGGCGCCAAGCCTTGCAGGCCAATGACCGCGAAGCCCCGCGAGCGGTCGAAGCCTGCGCCGGAGAATTGGTCGTAGCGTAAGCCGACCTGTAAGTCCCAAAAAGGCGCGACCAAGCGGCCGTAAAGCGCCTGCACTTCCGCTTCCCCGCCCCGTTCGCCACCCGTGCGCCAATCACCTTCGGTCTTCACCCATAGGCGGTTGTAGTCACCCCCATACCAACCCGCCGCATCCCAGCGTGCGCTGTCATCGGCACTGTTTTTCATCCGGTATTCGAGTTGATCAACGAGCAGGTAACCAAACCGCTGACGGTCTTCGACTGGCGGGGGCCAATGCTCCCCGACGGTCCCTGGTGGCAATTGTGTGTCTGCACGCGTGTCGCTATTCATGGTCGTGACATCGGCAACGGCGGCTGTTGATGCTGAAAGCGATTGACCGTCCATGCCCTGATGCCCCGCCGGGGCTTGCGCCGCCGCTCCAACGGCGAAGGCAGCAAGGCCCAGCAGACTGAGGGTGTCGGCGATGAATGAACGAGTGATACAAGCACGAAGGTTCACGACGCGTCTCGTCCTGCGTTGCCAACAACTGACACGACGCGGAGCATTCCCATCTCCATGTGATAAAGCACATGGCAATGAAACGCCCAGTTGCCAAGCGCATCCGCCGTGATGTCCAGGGACAGGCGTTCGGCAGGCTTAACGTTGATGGTGTGCTTCTTGGGCTTGAATAATCCAGCACCGTTGTCCAGTTCCATGAACATACCGTGGAGGTGAATGGGGTGATTCATCATGGTGTCGTTCACCAAGGTCAGGCGCACCCGTTCGCCATAGTAAAACTGGATGGGCTCGGCCTCTGAGGATTTCTTGCCGTCAAAACCCCACATGTAGCGCTCCATGTTGCCGGTGAGGTGAAGCTCGATTTCTCGATTAGGCGGACGAAGATCTGCACCGGGCCGAAGACTGCGCAGATCGCTGTAAAGCAGCACCCGTGTGCCAGTGTCTTGTAGACCGGTGCCCGGTTCATCCAGCCGGCTGCGCGTTGCCATCGGCACAGCGGAATTTGCGGGGCCGTGGCCGTCAGGCCCATGCTTGACGGGTGCGCTTTTCGCGAGGGAGTCAGCCCTTGGCGCCGCTTCCATAGGCATTTCGGGGATCTTCATTCCCGGCATGTCCGGCATGGCGGCGATAGCAGGCGGGGCCGGATCCATCGCTTTCATTGTCGTGGCCGGCATCTGCATGCCTGGCATGTCGCCCATACCCATGTCTGCCATGGTGGCGACCACGCGTTCCCGCCGCGCCGGAAGCGGCGCTGTCAGGCCCTGTTCAGTCGCGAGGGTGCCGCGCGCAAATCCACTGCGATCCATGGCCTCGGCAAAAATGGTGTAGGCGCGTTCTACGTTCGGTTGGACGATGACGTCGTAGGTCTCGGCAATGGCGATGCGAATTTCATCCACGATCACCGGCTGCACATGCTGTCCATCTACCGACACCACTGTCATTGGGAGACCCGGGATCCGCAGATCGAAATAAGTGGCCGCGCCAGCGTTGATGAAGCGCAGCCGCAGCCGCTCGCCCGGCTGAAAGAGTGCCGTCCAATTCGAGTCCGGCGCCAAGCCGTTCATCAAATACGTATAGGTAAAACCCGTGACGTCCGAAATGTCGCTCGGATCCATGCGCATGCGGCCCCACTCCAGGCGATCGGTGAGCGTGGATCTGAAGCCATTTTTCGCCACGTCACGCAGGAATGTAGCGACCGTGCGTCGTTGGAAATTGTAATAATTCTGCCGACGCTTCAAGCGCGCCATGACGCGCATGGGATCTTCGGAGGTCCAATCCGACAGAACAACAACGTACTCGCGGTCATACTCGAAGGGCTCGGGCTCGGCCGCGTCGATAATCAAAGGGCCGTAGTGGCCGGCCTGCTCCTGGCCTGCGGAGTGGCTGTGATACCAATAGGTGCCGTTTTGACGAACGGGGAAGCGGTAGGTGAACGTTGCTCCTGCTTTGATGCCCGCGAAGCTCACGCCCGGCACGCCGTCCATGGCGGGCGGCAGCAGCAATCCGTGCCAATGGATAGACGTGTCTTCGGTGAGACCGTTCGTGACGCGTAGGATCGCCTCGTTACCTTCGCGCAGCCGGACAAGTGGACCCGGGACCGTGCCGTTGACGGTGACCGCCGTGCCTCGCCGCTCGCCGAACGCTCGTTGTTCTTCGCGAATTAGAAGGTCTATCTCGTCGGCCTCTGGATCGCCAACTGGACCCGTTTTCAGATCAGCCGGTGCAACAGCATAGGCGGGCATGCTGTGGTGCAGGCCTGCCAACAAGCCGAGCGCGGCCGAGCCGCGAATGAAGTGCCGCCGATTCAGGGTTTGGAATATGGGTTTCATAGCGGCCTCTGGCAATTTTCGATGCTGCCCGATGACTGACGAACCGTGTGATCCTTGATCATCGTGACGCCTCGTCTTCGCCGTGGGGCAGCAGCCAGAGCGGGCTGTCGCAACCACAGCTACCTACAGCAAGCTTCTCGACCTCAGGCGGGCCCCAGGTCCCGGGCGGGTACTCATACACGGGCGTTACCGACCCCAGCACGGGTTGCACGACCGCCCACGCGGCCTCCACGCCGTCCTGGCTCGCAAAGAGAGTGCCGTCACCGACCATCGCGTCGCTTAAGAGCCGCTCGTAGGCTTCCATCTCATCGCCGTGCGGGTGATTGACTACTTTGAGCTCTGTCGGCTCGCCAATCAGTTGCTCGCCGGGGCGCTTCACACGGGCGCCGATCGCAATCGTCACGTCGGGGCTCAATCGGAAGCGCACATAGTTGGCCTGGCCTGGACACAAGTGACTGAGCGCTGGCGGTTTGAGCATGACCCGTACTTCGGTCAATGTCGTCGACAGACACTTGCCCACCCGGATGAAAAAAGACACACCATCCCAGCGCGGCACGTCGATGTGGAGCCAGACGGCGACGAACGTTTCAACCATCGAGTCGCGC
>JANLSI010000396.1:0-2537 GCA_031362345.1 Pseudomonadota bacterium | reverse complement strand
AAGCGGGCGGGCGCGGCCGCAGCCTCAACTGCCGACCACGATATGGCGGCGTATCTCGTCGGATTTGAAACCCAGCGCCATCGGTCGCGCAATGCCGGGCAGCGCGGCCACATCATAGAGCTCACGCACGAAGCCCTCGATGCGCAGCCAGTGCACGGCATCGCCGCTACGCAGATCGACCACCGCGATCGCGCAGCGTGGCGCGGCATCGCGGCGCGCCAACTCGGCGTCGAGCGGCAGACCGGAGAAAGTGCGATTCTCGCGGCAGGTCGATAGACCAACCAACGCGAAATCACCACACAAGGCGAGCCCGCGCAGATAGCCCGGTAGAAAGGCCACAGGCTCGAATACGCCACGCGCCAGGTCTACGTAACCAAATTGCCCTGCACCGGAATTCAACACCCATAAACGGCCTTGATGTAGACGCGGCGAGTGCGACATGGATAGTCCTGCGCATACCACGGCATTGTTCGTTACATCCATCACGATGCCGCCATCGATGCGTCGATCGCGCCAGCCATCAGCGACATCCGAACGGCTGACAGCGCTGACATAGCGCGGCTGCCCGCCCTCCATGGCCAGTCCGTTCAGATGACAGCGATCTTCGGCCGCCAGGCGCGAGATGAAGGGCGGTCGCCACAGCGGCACGAAACTCGCCGTTGCACTCGGCCGCGCGAGACAGCCGAATAAGGTGTTGACGAACAGCGCTTGGTCCGTGTTGTCGACACCGAGATCATGAATATCGAGATCGCCGGTCGTATAGGCCAGACGCGGTACGTACAGCGCGTCATAGCCTTGGTAGTTCTGGCCGAGGTCGAGGCTATTTTCGAAGCGCCACAGTTGCTAGAGCGTGCTCATCCACAGCGTGCGCTGGTGGGCGATAAGGCCCATGCAGCGATTGAATGTTCGCTCGAACACCGCTAGCCGCCCATCGGGGTTCAGGCCGATCATGAACAGTTTGCCGGCCTGATAGGTGGTGAAAGTGACGGACAGTTTCTGCTCGGCCAGCTAGGCGCTGAACTGGCGTGAACCCGTGATCTCGAGTGCCGCTTGGACTGGGGTCTGCACGGTGCTATGCGGTCCTATACGCTATGAAGGCCGCACTATACCCGCTCGTGCTTGTCCTGCGCCGAGCGCCTGTGTTATCTGAACACCATGCCACCGCTCGCTGACCAATTGCGCCCCACCTCGCTGGCTGACTTCCAGGGTCAGGGTCATTTGCTCGGCGCGGGGCAACCCTTGCGTCGCGCGCTCGAAGAAGGCGCGCTGCATTCGATGGTGTTATGGGGCCCGCCCGGCACCGGCAAGACCACGCTTGCGCGCATGCTGGCCGTCAATGCCAAGGCCGAATTTGTGCCCTTGTCTGCCGTGCTGTGTGGCGTTAAGGACATCCGCGCGGCGGTCGAGCAGGCTGAGCAATGGCGTGCGAAGGGCCGTGCCACGGCGGTGTTCGTCGATGAGGTCCATCGTTTCAATAAGTCCCAGCAGGATGCTTTTCTGCCGCACATCGAGAACGGCACCATCACCTTCATCGGCGCGACCACCGAGAATCCCGCCTTCGAGTTGAACAACGCGCTGTTGTCGCGGGTGCGGGTCTATGCGCTGCGCGCGCTTGCGCCGGACGCTGTCCGGCTGGTGATCGATCGCGCACTCGCGGGCAACGCCGAGACACCCGCCATCGCCATGGCGGAGCCGCTGCGCCAACGCCTGGCGGAAGTGGCCGATGGCGATGCGCGGCGCGCGCTCAATCTGCTCGAACTGGCGCTGTCCTTGCGCGATGGCGAAGAAATTGACGAACGCGCCGTCAAGCAGGCGGTAGAAGGCGCCGAGATACGGCGCTTCGATAAACGCCAGGACGATTTCTACGATCAGATGTCGGCCATGCACAAATCCGTGCGCGGCTCGAATCCCGATGCCGCACTCTACTGGTATGCGCGCATGCTGGACGGCGGTTGTGACCCGGCCTATATCGCGCGCCGCGTGGTGCGCATGGCCAGCGAAGACGTCGGCAATGCGGACCCGCGCGCGCTGAGCCTGGCCATCGATGCCTGGGAAAGTTTCCGCCGCTTAGGCCCGCCTGAGGGCGAACTCGCCATCGCGCAGGCGCTGGTCTATTGCGCCTGCGCGGCCAAGAGCAACGCTGTCTACGCTGCGTTCAATAGCGCGATGGCGGAGGTGAAAAGCCGCGGTTCTGACCCGGTGCCAGCCCATATCCGCAACGCGCCTACCGCGCTTGCGAAAAGCATGGGCCACGCTGCCGGCTATCGCTACGACCACGATGAACGTGATGGCGTGGCGGCCGGGCAGACCTATTTTCCCGAGGGCATGGGCGAGCGGGTGTATTACGAGCCGGTTGATCGCGGGCTGGAAATTCAGATCGCCGAGAAGTTGGCGCGTCTGCGCAGCAGACGCAAAAGCTAGCTGGTAGCCGATACGAGCACGCACCTATTCAATTAGCATTCTGAAATGGCTACCCCGGCGTGCGCCACCACCAGCGCGCCATTGCCATGCCCACCCCGGTCAGCGCCAGCGAGCCG
>JANLSI010000308.1:0-7383 GCA_031362345.1 Pseudomonadota bacterium | reverse complement strand
TAGAGGCGACGTCTGACATCGGCCGTCTGCTGCGGCGTCAACACATCGCGCACAATAGCGACACCGTAGGTTTCGAGATCTTGACGGGCGTGTGCCAGATCGACAGTGGCAGTAGCGGCGGTACTCATGGCGTGATTGCTCCTTTCTCGGGTTCAGAAACCAGGGTTGTTAGAGGCGAATTGCGCCAGATCGATGTTCTCGCCGATCAGCAGATCGCTGCGTTTCAAGAAACGCGGCTCGAAGAACCACACCAGCAAGGGCAGTACGATCAGCGACAACAGCATATTGATCAGCATTACCGCCACCAACAGGATGCCCATGTCGGCCATGAATTTCAGATCAGAGAGGAAATACCACGGCACGATGCCGATCAACATGATGGTGGCGGTAAACATGATGGCTTTACCGGTCGTGGTCATGGCCGCGACGATAGCCTTTTTGACGTCGTGGTCATGGGCGGAATATTCCTCGCAGATGCGCGACAGAAGATAAATGCCGTAGTCGATGCCGACACCGACCCCCATGACCGCGACGATGCCGGCATTGACGTCCAAGCCAACGCCCAGCATCTGCATTGCCGCGACCAGGTAGATATTGGATAGATTGACCGGGATCAGGAGGATGAGGGCGGCGACCAACGAGCGGTAGGCCCACACCGCCAGCACCATCACCGCGAGGTTGACCATCACCATGATGATAGTGTGATAACGCTCGACCACGCTGTTCATGGCCTGCTGCAGTGCGATCACGCCGGTGCCGAGACGCACGGTGAATTCCGAGTGCTCGACGCCGACCGTGGTGACAGCGCGTTGCGCTGCGGCCAGCGCACGGTCGACGGTCTCCTGCTTGTTGTCCTTGTACCAGGCAGAGACAGTCGAATCCTGAAATCCGAAATCGGCGAGATGGCCGAAATTGAGTGTGTTGGTGCCCAATTGGGTACCGAAGGAGAGCGCGTGCACGACTTCTGGCGACAGGTCGAACTGAGCCCACTTCGGATTACCGCCGGCCAGCAAGCGGCAAGTCTCGGCCATATAGTCGGAAAAGGACAGGGTGGCGCGTGGCGTGATCAGCGGATCGGCTTCGAGCAAGCGCTGTAGTTGCGCACGCACCGCGACCGCCTGCGGCTGGGAGGCAATGCGGTGATCGATATCGCGGTGGTGGGCTTCGAGCACGATCTCCAGCGTATTCGAGCCCGGAAAGTGCGCGTTAACGGCGCGCACGCCAGTGTTGAATTCAGAATCGGGCCATAGCAGGTTACTGCCTTCGACCGGGTTGCCGATCTTGATCTGACTGCTAAGGTGTAGCGCATAGGCGCTGATCAACAGCACCACCAGCGCAGTCCAGTTGGCAGCCCTGCCAAAGGTCAGGTGCGCCATACGATGCAATAGCCGGTCTTGCAGCAGGTGGATACCGGACTCACGCTCCCGGCCGCCAATGATCTTGTCCATGTTGTGCGGCACCGGTAGATAGGACAGCAGAATCGCGCACAAGAACACGCCAGTCGGGATGATCCACAGCGCCCACATGCCACAGAAGATTGCATGGTTGGTCATGGTCCGGATCGGCGCGATGGCGATGAATACGATGCCGCATACGTCGGTCATGATGCCGAGCACCGATGGCGCCATCATCAAGCCCATGGTGATTTCCGCGGCCTTGACCCGATCTTTCAGGTGCAGCAGCACTTCGTAATAGCGCTCGATGAATTGCACGCAATGCGAAAACGAACGGGCCACCAACAACAGCGGCACGATCATGAGCAAGGGTTCGATGGGACGCCCGAGCCAGCCGATGAAGCCGAAGCCCCAGAGCCCGGCCATCAAGGTGCACAGTACCGGCGTGAGCACACCGGCGACGTTGCGCATGTAGAACACCAGCGCGATCACCAGGGCGGCAATCGTCACGCCGAAGATGCGATAGGTCTGGTGCTGGAGTTTGTAGACCCAGGCCGTCAGCACCGGCTGGCCCACCAGATAGATCTCGTGATCAGCGTCGCGCGCTGCCTCGACCAGCTTCTGCACATAGGCAAACGACTGGCCGTAGTCGAGAGTGTCCTGGAAGGACGCATTGATCAAGGTCGCGCTCTCATCGGCAGAGATATAAAACGTCCGCGCGTTGATCGACATATTCACGCGGCGCCTGAAGTCCTGCATTTCCGCAGCCGTACGCGGCACAAAGTCGTCCATCACGGGCTGGGTATCCACGCCGTCGGCGGTGGCCTCGGCGTAGCGCAATTTCTCAGTCGCGATCGAGATGATCTGGTCGTGGTCTATGCCCGGTGCGCGGTCGATGTCGCGTGTCAGGTTCCAAACCTTACGCAAGGTTTCGGCGTGGTAGATGTCACCGTGTTTGCGTTTCACCATCAGCGACATGGTCATCGGATTGCCGAATCGCGGGTGCGCCAGATAGAGTTTGACGAAGGGATCGTCGCGCGGCAGCAGGTCCTTGAACACGGTGCGGATCTGTACCCTCGGCAAGCCACCCATGAACATCAGGGTGAGGACGAGGAAGGCGATAGTCACGACACCACGGCGCTGCATGATCCAATGCGCAAATCGAAAACTCACCGGGCAACGTTCTCCATCGACGAGAAGGGGATGCGAGAGCGGAAGCCGCGCAGCGCGAGGCGGCAAGGGTAACGTCTCGGCGCCGACAATTCGAGCAGCACTGCATGGCCCCGTGCAGCGACCACAGCTCGCGCGGTTGCATTGCCGGCACTTCCCTGTGCTATTCCTCGACGGCGTGTACGTGCCGACGGGCGAGCGGTTGAGCTTTCGCCGGGTGCCGCCGCCGACGGTGGCTGCGCTAGAGAAGTGGGTTCGCGGGATCAGCGAGCGGGTCGGGCGCGTGCTCGAGCGTCAAGGGCTGCTGGTGCGGGACTTAGGACCCTGGCGCCTTTACGCAGCAGCAGCGCGCCGGCTACGCTGACTAGCCTCCGCTGCCGGCACACGCCGGCGCGTGCCGGGCCAATACCGATTTTTCATGCCACCGGGAGCGCAGGATGAAACACGCAACCCAGCTCGCACTGACCGAGCGCTTCTTCGCGCACATCGATCAGCGAACGACCGATAGCGCCGATGCGCAGGCCTTGAACGACGTGCGCGCCTACACCGACCTCGATCATTTCGCGCAAGAACAGGCGCTGCTGTTTCGCGCCCAGCCCTTGCTCGCGGCCTTGTCGTGCCAGTTGCCGAACTCGGGTGATTTCCTCACCGAGGATCGCACGGGGATCCCCTTGCTGTTGACACGCGCTGCCGATGGCACCGTGCATGCGTTCATGAACGTGTGCCGCCATCGCGGCGCAAGAATTGAAGCCAGCGCCACGGGTTGCGCACGCAAGCTGTTCAGTTGCCCCTATCACGCCTGGAGCTACAACCTCGACGGCGCACTGCTCGGCGTTTCTGATGCCGAGTCCTTCGGTGCGGTTGCACGCGGGGAGAGGGGCCTGGTGCCGCTGCCGGTGGCGGAGCGTCACGGCATGATCTTCGTCCGCCACACGCCGCGCGGTGCGGCTTTCGCTGTCGACGACTTGCTGGGTGCGGACTTAAGCGCCGAGCTCGCGGCCTACGAGCTGGCGCGCTGGCATCACTTTGAGACGCGTACGCTCGACTACGCGATGAACTGGAAAGGCGTGATCGACACCTTTCTCGAGGTTTACCACTTCGGCAAGTTGCATCGCACCTCGATCGCGTCGATCTTCTACGATAACTTGGCGTTGTTCGACGCCTTCGGGCACCATCTGCGCATGTCGGCGGCGCGTCGTTCGATCGAGAGCACGCGCGGGCGCGAAGCCGACACCTCGGATCTGCTGGTGCATATGGCGCATGTGTACGTGCTGTTCCCTAACGCCATCCTGGTGCGTCAGGGCGAACAGTTCGAAACCTGGCGCGTCTATCCCGGCGCCACACCGGACAGTTGCCGCATGGTGGTGTCGATGTTCACGCCGGCGCCGGCGACCAGCGACAGCGCACGCCGGCATTGGGACAACAACATGAACCTGTTGATGAACGTCGTGCTCGGCGAAGACTTCCCGGTCGGTGCCGGCATCCAGGCCAACTTCCACACCGGCGCGCAGGACACCGTGATCTACGGGCACAACGAGCCGGCGTTGGCGCATTTCCATCGTTCGCTGCGCGCGGTCATGGGCCTGCCCGCGCTCGCCACCACCGCATGTAAGGAGTCGCGATGAATTCCACGCCACCACCGGTCATCCTCGAAGTCGCGCTGAACGGTGCACTCAGCTGATGTTGATCGATGGGTTATCCGGTGCTGAAGCGCACACCTTCACTCGTTGTCATAACTCAAATCATGGGCGACCGATTGCACCGTGCGCGTTGCCGGATCGAAGTAGTTCAGCGTTTCCGTGGTGATGTCACCACCGTAGATATGCACGCTGACCGTCGGTTCGGCCGAATGATTGATGAAGTCGTGAATCGACTCATGGGGATGTTGCACGTGGGCCACTTGGCCGGCGAGGAGATCGAGTGCCAGGGTCTGTCGCAGTGCTGCATACCCCGCACGCTTACCGTCGTCTTCGCGTGTGTAGCGGATGGTGTGCAGGCAATTACGATATACGCCTTCCACCACCCACTTGCCGGCGTGGTCGTGCACGCCGGTACCGCCCCCGGGCGGCCAGATGGCGACCATGATGTTGAAGTGGTCATCGGTGCCTCGATGCAGGCGATAGAGCGTGAAGTCCTGGTGTTCGCTCGCCACCCGTCCGGGCACCGGCAGACAGTACTGCTCGGGCAGCGTACCTGCCGCGAGGAAGCGCGCCAGTAAGGGCTCGAGTCGCGGGATGAGCCGTGCTTGTTCGCACTCGCTCGCGACCACCGCCTCGACCTCGGCGGCGAAGTCTTCGATTTTATAGACTCGCATCTGCGTAGCAGGATTAGTCGCCATGGGATTTGTCTCCATGAGGGTTGAGATTTCGCCTTATCGTCCCCGCACCTGACTCGCTAAGGCAGCGCAGGCCGAGTGGCTTCCTACTTTACGCCCTGCTCAGGGCCAACACCGCGCCAGCGCCATCAGCCCCGATCAGAATGCGACCATCGCCACTCGCCGCCAAATCGGCGAATGGCAGCAGCGGTCCCGGCATGAGGTCGCCGATGCCCGGCAGAGTTTTCGGCACGATGCCCGGCGCCGCGCCCAGCGGTAACTGTTCGGCCACCACGGTCGTGCTGCCGTTCGCCGGCGTGTAACAGCTTAGGGTCTTCGCCGCGCGGTCGACGACGAACAGGCGCTCGGCCTGCCAAGCGAGACCGTGCGGCTCGCGCAAACCGCTTATGACGGTACGCGACTGACCGTTCTCGATATGCGCGACACGACCGGCCGCCGATTCGGTAACGAAGCAGGAACCGTCGGCCAGCAGCGCCACGCCAACCGGCCCGGCCAGACCACGGGCGAGCGTTGAGAGCTTGCCGTCGGGGGCAATGTGCAACAGTCGGCCGCCGCCGGTTTCGCACACCACTACGCTGCCGTCGGGCCCGAGCGCGATCCCGGTCGGACCGTCGAGCTCGGTGGCCAGGGCGCGGGTTTCCTCGCCACTGCGATAGCGCGACACCATGCCGCCACTGGTCGTGAGGTAGGACGCGCCCGCACTATCCACTGCTACCCCGCGCGCGAAGCCTGGGAAGCTGTGGTCAATCAGCAGGCCGTGGCGTGCGGCGAGCGTGCCGTCAGCGTGGTGTACGGCGAGGCTCATGCCATCGGCAACATAGAACCCGCCATCGGTGACGCAGGCGAGACCGAAAGGGCCAAGCATGCCCGCTGCGACCAGCACACGTTCGCGGCCATGGGCGTCGATTTCCGCCACGCCGCCGTCGATGAAATGGGAAACGAACAGGCGACCATCGGGACTGAAGGCAAAGTTGTCGATGCCAGGCCGGACTTTAGCGACCGTGGTGCGGGCGCGGCTTTGCAGATCGATGCGGGTGATCTCGCCGGAGGCGGCTTCGACCGTATACAGTTCGCCGCGTGGACTGAACTTGACCGCCGTTGGAAAAGCGAGCCCGCCGACAAACTTTTGCGGCGGGCCGCCTGCAACCGGCACGCGCCAAATTTCGCCGTCCAGGACTTGCGGGAAATACAGACATTCGTCCGGTCCCATCGCAAGCGCATTGGGAAAATTGAGATGTTCGGCAATCACGCGTGGCGCGCGGCCATCGGCATAGAGTTCCAGCACACGTCCATCGGGACGCATCTCGTCCATGAAGACCCGATCGCCATAGGTAGTGATGCCATTCGCGACGGGCACATTGTCGGCGATCACCCGCAGGCTGCCGTCCGGCAGTCGCGCACTGACTCGTTCGCTCATCACTTCGGTGATGTACATGACACCGTGGCTGTCGAAGGCCAGATCGTCCGGCGCTACCACTGCACTGCCGACCGGGCTCACGGTGCGCGCCGCTCCACTGCTGATATCGAGCGCACTGATCTGGCTGCCGAAAGCCTGGGCGACATAGAGCTGACCATCGGGGCCGATCTTCATGCCGTTGGCGCCGAATAGTGCGCTAGGCGCCAGCACGGTGCCCAGCGTCCAGCCCGCCGCGACCTGGGGTGCGGCTGAGGTGGTGTCGGCGTAGCGTCCAGATGAACTCATGGCAACCTCGCAGCAAAGTCGATCACGGGGCGTGTGGTATCAGCCAGACTAGATCAGCGCAGGATTGCGCGCCATACCACGGTCGGGGCGGCCGATCGCGCTAGGACACTGCAAGCCTGGTCATGTGTTCCAATAGAACGCGCGACGCATCTTCAGGCTGAACCTGTTGCTACGGTGACGGTAGGCCACGTCAATCCATTTTTATCCAAGGAGACCCCGGATGGATGTCATAGCAGCGATGGAAACCTGTATCGCCATGCGATATCTGAAAGAAGACCCCATTCCGAGCGCCGATCTAGAACGTCTAGTCTATGCCGCGACTCGCGCATCGAGCCCGGGTAACAGCCAGGAATGGGAATTTGTGGTGCTGAGCGATGCTGCGCTGAAAGCCGAGATTGGCGAAGCAGTGTGGGCGGCCGTGGCGCCAATGTTTGAGAACTTGACCGCCGACGGCGCGGGCAGCAAGGCGCGCATGTATACAGGCGCCGCGCACCTGGCCAAGAACTTCGCCAGGGTGCCGACCTGGATCCTGGGCTGCGCGCGCAAGAACTATCCGCCGCAGGCCCCGACCGAGGCGTTTATGCACTCCACGATTTATCCCGCCGCGCAGAATTTAATTGTTGCCGCACGCGCCATGGGATTGGGCACCACTTTCACTACCTTCCAGATGTCGGCCGAGGCGGTCATCCGGCGCGTGCTCGCAATCCCCGACGATGTCCATCTCTGTGTGCTGGTGGCGGTGGGTTACCCCGAGCGGCCATTCGCCCCCGTGCGGCGCAAGC
>JANLSI010000304.1:0-1977 GCA_031362345.1 Pseudomonadota bacterium | reverse complement strand
CAGGCACGCGCGGCGCTGTCGGTGCGCAGCTGAGGGCGTGGATGGGGCAAGTCTGTAAGGGCTTACCCCGTGCTTGTCCTTGCTAGTTTGCGCTGGTGCGTACATAGGGGTGTCCATCAGCACTCGAATCCAGGGTCAGAGACGTCGGCGCGGATCGTGTGCCGCCCAACCACCTCAGCAATTGATCCACCAGATGATCGAGATGCCCGACATGCTGCACGGCGTGTTGAACGTTGGGGTCCATGGTTGACGCCGGCAACACACCGCCGTAGGCGTGGCTCTGCCAGGTGATGACTTCGGCCTGGGGTGGCACGCGCAGATACACGCCGTGATGATGGCAGCCGGCTTGGCGAGGTGTGAGACCTGCGAACAAGGGGTGATCGAAACGGGTGTGAGCGACGGGTGGCGTGGCGGGGTGGGTCTTCCAGCAATGGTTGTCCAGCGGCCGCTCTACCCACTCGGCATCTAACCAATGGGCCGAGTCGCCGAATACGGCCATGCGTCCGCCTCTAGCGATAAAGCCATAGAGTTGCTCGCGACAGTCATCCGGTGCTTCGTGATCGCTTTGAAAGGGCACAATGAGGCCACGCAGATCGCGCGGCGATCGGCGACCAGCAGCGTACGCTGGTAGTTGTCGGTCATGACCACGCTATCGCTGTGTTGAGTCACGATGTGGCCACAAGCCCAGCCGCCGCGGATACCGTGACCATCGACACAGAGTTCTTCGGCATCGACACCGTCGAACAATTGCAACTCATCGCGCAGCACGCGATAACGCAGTTGACGCAGGTCGCGACCGATGTCGTGTCGTCATTGATTGCCCGCCAGCCCCGGCGTGAAGAAACCGCAGAAGCGCAGCAGCAGCACGCCGCCACGTTCGAGAAACCTATGCAGGCGTGCGCGTGCTTCGTAGAGCACGACATGATTGGCGTCGTTCGGCACTAACCCGACGTCGTCATCATCGATACACGGTTGCCAGCCGGCGGTGATGCGCTCGGGGCGAAAGTGCAGTGTGCCGTCACCCTGGTAGAACTGCTCGGCGCCCGCCACGCCGCTATGGATGAGCGCAATTTGCATCACGCTTGCGTGGGCGTCAGGCCCGCCGCGCCGTCACGCCAGAAGGCGAGTTCCGCCTGCACGCCGCTGGCCGGGTCGGCGCAGAAGGCTGCGCGATCGACATAGGACTGATAACGACCGTCGCTGAGACGTCCGAAACGATCGCCCATGATCAGTGCCTCCTTCAAATCGTGGGTGACGAATACCACGCTGCTACGGTGTTGGCGGGTGAGGCGTTTGCATAGTCGCTGCATGCTCGCGCGTGCTTGACCGTCAAGATTGCTGAAGGGCTCGTCGAGCAGCAGCAGGGCGGGCTTGATGGCGAGCGCGCGACCGAAAGCGACGCGCTGACCTTGTCCGCCGGACAGGCTCTCGGGCCGACGTCGCGCGAAATCTTCGAGTTCGAGGGCAACCAGCATGGCGTCGACTTCAACCTTGATAGTGGTCGCTGGCAGTGCGCGCAGACGCAAGCCAAAGGCGATGTTCTCGAACACATCGAGATGGGGAAACAGCAGGGGCTCCTGATAGAGATATACCGCGCCACGCGCTTGCGGTGTCGCGCTACTGACATCACGACCGTCGATGCGTACGCTGCCGCTATCGGCACGGTCGAGCCCGGCCAGGATGCGCAACAGCGTGGTCTTGCCACAGCCCGATGCGCCGATGACGGCCAGGGTTTGGCCCTTGTCGAGGGCGAGATCCAGTGCGGCGAACACCGGCGTTGCCCCATAACGTTTGGCGAGGCCGCGCACGCTCAGCCAGGCGCAAGTCGCTGGCGCGGTCATGGCCTAGTCATGGCCCAGTTCATTGTGAAGGTCGCCACAGCGGCGCCGGCAACAGCAGGCGCCAATTGATCGCGAGCGCCACGGCGGGTGGTGCAATCGAGAGCAAGGCGGCGGCCTGGCGCGCTGAACTCGCGGC
>JANLSI010000284.1:0-2543 GCA_031362345.1 Pseudomonadota bacterium | reverse complement strand
ATCTCAAGCAAGAAGGCTTCGAATTCCTCATCTGCCCGATCGATTTCGTCGATCAGCAAGACCGCCGGACGCGGTCCCGGGTGACGGATGGCTTTCAGCAGTGGGCGCTCGAACAAGAACTCCGGGCCGAAGATCGCGGTGTCGAGTTCAGCACGTCGGGTGGCGTCAGTCTCGGCCAAGCGAATGTGCAGGATCTGACGGGCGTAGTTCCATTCGTAGAGCGCTGAACTCGCGTCCAGCCCTTCGTAGCACTGCAGGCGAATAAGGGGGGTATCGAGGGCGCTGGCGAGCACCTTGGCGACCTCGGTCTTGCCGACCCCGGCCTCGCCCTCCAGCAGGATGGGTTTGCCCAGATCGAAGGCCAGCTTGGTGGTCAGGCATAGCGGGCGATCGGCGACGTAGTCGTGGGCATCGAAAATGGCGGCCACATCTTCGACGCGGTCAAAGGGATGCTGCCAGGGTCGGGGTGCAGTCATGGTGATCCTCGGGCTGTGAACGGGTCTGCCGCGCGCACCCGGGTGACACTCACGCGGGTGGTAACGGCGCCGCTGGCCGCGTTATTCTAGCGGACCGCGTTTCCTCCACCTCATCGCACCGGGGAGTCCATGACCACCGCTAAACGCCGCATGCGCGTGACCCGTCTATATACCGGCAGCGATCAGCAGTCCCACTTCGAGGATTTAGAGGTGGAGATGGACGACCACGGGCCGATCGGCCATCTGTCCGCTCGGCATGCCGTCTCCAGTCTGATCTTCCGTCACACCGGCGCCGACTACGATTACGACTGGCACAACGCACCGCAGCGCCAGTACATCGTGATCCTCGAAGGCGGGCTGGACATCGAGACCGGTGATGGCGCGCGTCGCGTATTCGGCGCGGGTGACATTCTGCTGGCCGAAGACTTAACCGGCCAGGGCCATATCAGCCGCGCGGTGAACGGCCAGCCACGCCGCTCGCTGTTCATCACCATCGATTAATCAGACCCACAGGAAAAATCATCCGTGAGCACCCCGATCAAGGCCATGGTGGCCAGCCGCGTCGTCATCGACGTCATTCATTAATTCAAGTCATAACAACGAAGAACAGAGAGGATCACCCCATAAGAGACGTAGTCAGCTACAGCCACGAAGGCGATATTGCTTACATCACCGTCGACAACCCACCGGTCAACGCCCTGTCGCTGCCGGTCCGTGCCGGCCTGCAGAATTGCGTGCGCAAGTTCGTCGCCGACCAGGATGCCAAGGCCGCTATCCTGATCTGCGCCGGTCGCACCTTCATCGCCGGCGCCGACATCACTGAATTCGACAAGCCGCGCCAGGACCCCTGGCTGCCGGAAGTGATCGAGGAGATGGAAGCATCGCCGAAGATCATCATCGCCGCGATCCACGGTACCGCCCTCGGTGGGGGTCTTGAGACCGCCATGGGCTGCCATTACCGTGTGGCCGTGCCGTCGGCCAAGCTGGGCCTGCCGGAGGTAACGCTCGGTCTGCTGCCCGGTGCGACCGGCACCCAGCGGCTGCCGCGTCTGATCGGCGCCAAGGCCGCGCTCGATGCGATGATCAGCGGTAAGCCGATGTCAGCCAAGGCGGCTCATGCCGGTGGCGCGGTCGATCATCTGCTTGTCGATGAAGATCTGAAGGGCGGTGCGACGGCCTACGCCAAGAAGCTCATCGCCGATGGCGCGCAGCCGCGCCGCATTCGCGACATGGCGGTTGACAAGACCGGCGTCGATGCCGAGTTCTTCGCCAACTACCGCAAGGGCATCGCGCGTGACGCGCGTGGTTTCTTCGCGCCGGAACAGATCATCCAATGCGTCGAAGCGGCGGTGAATCTGCCTTATGCCGAGGCGGTCAAGCGCGAGAGCGAACTGTTCATGGAATGCATGACCTCGCCCCATTCCCGCTCCCAGCGGCACCTGTTCTTCGCCGAGCGCGCCACCGCTAAGGTGCCGGACGTGCCGGCCTCGACCCCGCTGCGTCCGATCAAAACCGTCGCGGTACTCGGCGGCGGCACCATGGGTGGCGGCATCGCGATGAATTTCGCCAATGTCGGCATTCCGGTGGTGTTGAAAGAGATCAACCAGACCGCGCTCGACCGTGGCTTAGGGATCATCCGCAGCAACTACGAAAACACCTTGAAGAAAGGCCGTATGAGCCAGGCCGATTTCGACAAGTGTATGAGTCTGATCTCCGGCACGGTTGATTACAGCGGTATCGGTGATTGCGATCTGATCGTCGAAGCGGTGTTCGAGAACATGGCGCTCAAGAAGGAAATTTTCGCCGAGCTCGACAAGGTCGCCAAGCCCGGTGCGATCCTGGCCAGCAATACCTCAACGCTCGACGTCGATGAAATCGCGGCTGCCACCCAGCGTCCGCAGGACGTCATCGGCTGGCACTTCTTCGCGCCCGCCAATGTCATGACCCTGCTCGAAATCGTACGCGGCGAGAAAACTGCCAAGGATGTTAAAAATTCTGCCGAAACTTGATGAAATACTTGCCGGAATAAGATTAGGCAATTTGTTTGTTTTGATGCGTTCGATCTTC
>JANLSI010000283.1:0-20146 GCA_031362345.1 Pseudomonadota bacterium | reverse complement strand
AAGCCATCGGAGTGGTAGTTCAGTTGGTTAGAATACCGGCCTGTCACGCCGGGGGTCGCGGGTTCGAGTCCCGTCCACTCCGCCAATTTCGATGGAATATAAAGCCGGGCGCGCCATTTGGTGCGCCCGTTGCTTTTCATGAACCGAAAAATTCTCTCTTCGGTCCTGAGCAGAGGTTCCCCGCATGCTGCAAACGATACGCGATAGAACGCAAGGCCTGATCGTCGCAATTATTGTTGGCCTAATTTCGCTGACCTTCATCCTGTGGGGCGTGGAGAGTTACATCAACGCGGCAAAACGCGTGATCGTCGCCACAGTCGATGGTGACGAAATCCCGATCGAGGAATTTCAGAAGGCCCTGCAGCGTTTTCGGCGCCAGGCCGAATCCATGCTTGGTGAGGCCTTTAATCCCGCTGATTGGGATAAGCCGGAGGTCAAGACCAAGGCCCTCGACGAGTTGATCAACGATCGGGTGCTGGCCCGCTTGATCAGCGACTCGCGCGTGCGCGTAACCAATGCCCAAGTTGCGCAACAATTGTTGGAAATTCCGGCCTTTCAAGATGAAAAGGGCTTTTCTCGGGCGCTCTACGAACAACGGGTCAGCGCTTTGGGCTTTTCGCAGCTCGGTTTCGAGCAGCAACTGCGTGGCGACATGGCTAAATCGCAACTGCGTAACGGCGTCGCCGCCTCGGAGTTCGTGACCCGCGAAGAAGCTCAGAAAATCGCCGCCCTGCGCAAGCAAAAGCGAGACATCGGTTATGCGGTCATTCCCGCAGCAGAAGTCGAAAAGCAGGTAACGGTGAGCGAGGCGGAGACCGCCGCCTATTATGAAGCGCACCAGGAAGACTACCGTAGACCCGAGAAAGCCAGTGTCGAGTATCTGGAAATCTCTGCTGCCGCGCTGGCCGCCAAGGTCGACATCAACGACGACAAACTGCGTCAGTATTACGACGCCAATCAGGCTGCCTATACGCTGGCCGAAGAACGCAACGCTAATCACATCCTTGTGCAAGTTTCGCAGGACGCCGACGCTGCGGCGGTGACGAGTGCCGAGACCAAGATCAAGGATATTCTGAAGCGAGCTAGTGCCGGTGAGAATTTCGAGAAGCTTGCGCAAGCGTTGTCGGATGACGTCGGCTCCAAGGCGGAAGGTGGGTCTACCGGCTTTTTCGCACGGGGTGCAATGGCGCCCGAAATCGAAGAGGTCGCGTTCAAGCTGAAAGCCGGCGAAATCAGCCAGCCGGTGCGTACCAAATTCGGTTGGCACATCATCAAGCTCAAAGAGATCAGAGTCGGTGGTTTGCAGCCCTTCGATAAGGTCAAAGCGGAAGTCGAAGTGGCCTACCGCAATGCCGAAGCACAGAAAGTATTTTTTGAGCAGTCCGAGCAGTTCTCGAATCTGGTCTACGAAAATTCCGACAGCTTGAACGTAGCAGCGGCAACGCTGGGGCTCACCACCGCTAAGACCGAGGTGTTGACGAAGGCCGAATTGGCCGAGAAGTTCTCGGACAAGGCGGCGGCCGAAGTGTTTACTGCCGAGGTGTTGAACGAAGGCATAAACAGCGCGCCGGTTGAGCTACCTCAAAATCGTGTCGTCGCGCTGCGCGTGGTCGAACACGTCCCATCAGCCATTGCGGCATTGGCCGAAGTCAAAGTGCAGGTCGAGGATGCGGTGCGTAATAGTCGTCGTCGCCAATTGACCGAAGCGCTGGGCAAGGAATTGATCGAGCGTTTGCGCAAGGGTGAAACGGTTACCGAACTGGTCAAGGGCCACGGCTTTGGCTGGCAACAAGAAGAAGGCGCAAGTCGTGAATCCAGTAACGTCAATCGCGCCGTCCTGCGTGCTGCTTTCGGCGTCGAAGCGTCGGGCAACGAGCCCCAGTACACCGACATTCCGATCGGCAACACCGACTACGCGATCATCCGGGTCGCCAATGTGGTAGTGCCGGCCGACAGCGAAATCGCACGCGGCGATGTTGCTACGGTGCAAAAAGACTTGGTCAAGGGCCGTATCGGCGCGGCGTGGAGCGAGTTTGTTGCGGCAGTTCGCGCCGCCAGTGACGTCAAGATTATCGAGAAGAATCTCTAGGCGAAGGTACGGGGCGGCACCTTATAGGCCGCCCATGCCCATGATGTTGTAGCCGCAATCGACGTAGGTAATCTCGCCAGTGATGGCAGAGGCCATATCCGAGCACAGGAAGGCCGCCGCATTGCCGACCTCATCGATGGTGACATTCCGACGCAGCGGTGCGGTGTTCTCGACATAGGTCAGGAACTTACGCATGTCTTTGATACCCGATGCCGCGAGCGTGCGGATCGGGCCGGCTGACACCGCGTTGACCCGCGTACCTTCTGGGCCGAGGCTCTCTGCCATGTATCGGACGTTGGCTTCGAGGCTGGCTTTGGCCAGGCCCATGACGTTGTAACTAGGCATGGTGCGTACCGCGCCGAGATAGCTGAGCGTCAGCATCGCACCATTGCGCCCTTTCATGAGCGGACGTGCTGCATTACCCAGCGCGGCGAAGCTATAGGAGCTGATTTCGTGGGCGATGCGGAAGCCTTCACGCGTCACACTGTCGAGGTAACCGCCCTGCAATTCCTCGCGCGGCGCGAAAGCAACGGAATGGACCAGGATGTCGAGATGATTCCAGTAATCGTCAATGTGATTGAACACGGCCTGGATTTCCTGGTCGTTCTGTACATCGCATGGCACGGTGATTTCCGAGCCGAGTTCGGCGGCAAAGTCTTCGACTCGCGATTGCAGCCGCTCGTTCTGAAAAGTGAATGCGAGTTCGGCGCCTTCACGATGCATGGCCTTGGCCACGCCCCACGCGATCGATTTGTTGCTCGCGACACCGACGATGAGGGCGCGTTTACCTTGCAGAATTCCCATGGTCTGACTACCTTGCTGGCTGGTTGTCGTGGGCCCCGCGCGGGGCAGGCAAAGTGTACAGTGTCCCGACTGAGTTTATAATCCCGCAGCGCATTCGAGCACGCGAACATGCGATTCCCGTCATCAGCCGCGTTGGCCTTAGTCTGTCTCGCGCTGTTGGTTGTGAGCATCGCGAGCTGTGGCAAGCAACCCTGGAATGATCCCTATGCTGTCGACGACGCTGGGCGCGCGGTTTTCCATGGCGCCTTCGCTGAACGGCCCAAGCATCTCGACCCGGCGTCCTCCTATAGCGAAAGCGAGGCGCAGTTCACCGGCCAGATCTACGAGCCCGTGCTGCAATATCATTTTCTGAAGCGACCCTATCAGTTGGTACCGTTGACGGCGATGGCCTTGCCTGAACCTCGCTACTACGACAAAGACGGCGAGCTTCTGCCGCCCGATGGTCCGGCCGAAGCGGTCGCAGAAGCGGTGTATCGCATTACGCTGAAACGCGGCATCCGCTATCAGCCACACCCGGCGTTCGCGCAGCGGGCGGATGGCAGCTATCGGTATCACAATCTGCGTCCCATCGACATCGCTGCCCATGCCACGCTGGCGGACTTTGCCGAGACCGGCACGCGCGAACTGATCGCTGATGACTACGTTTACGAAATCAAGCGGCTCGCGCACCCGCACTTGCATTCGCCAGTGGCGGGCTTGATGGGGAAATACATCAAGGGGCTGGCAGCACTAGGTGAAAAGCTGCGTACGAATGAAGCGGATAATCGCGGTTTCGTCGACCTGCGTAAATACGAATTGGAAGGGGCGCAGGTCATCGATCGCTATACCTTCGAGATCCGCATCACGGAAAAGTATCCGCAGTTTCGCTATTGGCTGGCGATGCCTTTTTTTGCGCCGGTGCCGTGGGAGGCCGACCGCTTCTACGGCCAGCCGGGCATGAGTGAACGTAATTTCACGCTTGACTGGTTTCCTGTCGGTACCGGCCCCTACATGCTGACCGAGAACAATCCCAACCGCCGCATGGTGTTGGAGCGCAATCCGAATTTTCGCGGTGAGCGCTATCCTGAGCGCGGCGCGCCGGGCGATACGGTGGCCGGTCTGTTGCGCATGGCGGGTCAGACCATGCCTTTTATTGATGTTGCTTACTACAGTCTGGAGAAGGAAGAGATTCCGCAGTGGAGCAAATTTCTACAGGGTTACTTCGACGTTGCCGAGGTGCTGACTGACAGTTTCGACCAGGCTATTCAATTCGGCGTCAAAGGTGAGGCGGAGCTTACGCCCAGCATGCGTGAGAAAGGGGTCAAGCTCGTCACAGCGGTAGAGCAGGCGACCGTCTACATGGGCTTCAACATGACTGACGCGGTGGTGGGCGGCGATACAGAGCGCGCGCGGCTGCTGCGTCGGGCTATTTCGATTGCGGTGGATTTCGAGGAAATGATTTCAATTTTCCGCAACGGCCGCGGCGTGCCCGCCAATGGTCCGATTCCGCCGGAGATATTCGGCTATCGGGCCGGTCAGCTAGGTATCAATCCGTACGTCTACGAATGGCGCTCAGGGCACGCCGCACGGCGCAGCCTCGACGAGGCCCGCGCGTTATTGCGCGAGGCCGGCTATCCCGACGGGCGCGACGCTGTCAGCGGCCAGCCCCTGACGCTGTATTACGAGGCGATCAGTGGCCTGCCGAGCGGCAAGGCACAACTCAACTGGTACCGCAAACAATTCGAGAAGCTCGGTATCCAGCTCGTGATCCGCGTCACCGATTACAACCGCTTTCAGGAAAAAGTACGGGAAGGCACGGCACAGATCTTCAGCTGGGGTTGGAATGCCGACTATCCCGATCCTGAGAATTTCTTGTTTCTGCTCTACGGCCCGAACGGCAAGACCAAGTTCGGCGGCGAGAATGCGGCCAACTACCATAACGAAGAATTCGACCGACTCTATGTCCGCATGCGTGCGCTCCCGAACGGCCCAGACCGCCAGCAGTTGATCGATCGCATGATCGATATCGTGCGCCGCGATGGGCCATGGCTGTGGGGCTTCCATCCCATGGCCTATGCCCTCAACCACGCCTGGTATGGCAATTCGAAGCCGAATTTGATGGCGCGTAACACGCTCAAGTACAAGACCATCGACACCGCGTTGCGCGCCCGCTTGCAGCGTGAATGGAACTCACCGCAATTATGGCCGGTACTGACCGTCGTTGGCCTGCTGTTGCTGAGTGCGATCCCCGCATGGCGCAGTTATCGCGCGCGGCAACGCGCCCAGGCCCGATGATCGTCTACCTCGCACGGCGCCTGCTCTACGCGCTGCCGATACTGCTTGGCGTCAACGTCATCACCTTTGTACTGTTCTTCGTCGTCAATTCGCCGGACGACATGGCGCGCCTGCATCTGGGCAGCAAGCATGTCACTACCGAGGCCGTGTTGAATTGGAAGACGCAGCGCGGTTACGACAAACCATTGCTGTGGAACAGCGCTCAGGTCGGTGCGGCACAGGTCACCGATACGATCTTTTATCGTAATACCATCAAACTGTTCCTCTTCAAGTTCGGACAGTCAGACAGTGGCCGCGACATTGGTTACGACATCTCGCAGCGCATGGGCCCGAGCCTGGCCGTGACCTTACCGGTGTTCGTACTTGAAGTGTTGCTGACCATCACCCTTGCACTTGCTATCGCGGTGTTGCGCGGCACCTACTTCGACACTTGGGCGGTGGTGCTGTGCGTGGCCATGATGTCGGTCTCAAGTTTGTTCTACATCATCGGTGGCCAGTTTCTGTTCGGCAAAGTATTGCGCCTGGTACCGATCTCTGGCTTCGACGGCGGTGCGGCGGCGATCAAGTTCATTGTCCTGCCAGTGGTGGTCAGCGTCATTGCCGCAGTTGGCTATGGCACGCGCTGGTACCGCACCCTGTTCCTCGAGGAGATCAATCGCGACTATGTGCGGACCGCGCGCGCCAAGGGCCTCGCCGAGCGCACGGTGCTGTTCCAACATGTGTTACGCAACGCCATGATCCCGATCCTGACCGGGATAGTGGTGATCTTGCCGACACTGTTTATCGGCAATCTGATTATCGAGGCCTTTTTCGGCATCCCAGGGCTCGGCAGTTACACCATCGAAGCCATTCAGAGTCAGGATTTTGCCATCGTGCGCGCCATGGTGTTCCTGGGCTCGCTGCTCTACATCGTGGGCCTGATTCTGACCGACATCTCCTACACTCTGGTCGACCCACGCGTGCGTCTGCGATAAGCGCGATGCATGCCGTCCTGCTCAAGACCGATGTGCTGTTCTTCGTGCTGCTGGGCGCGGCGGTGATCTACATCCTGCATGCGCGGCGCCACGAACATCTGCGCGCGCCGTGGCGACAAGTCGCCCGCCAGCCACTCGGCATGGCGGCGGCGGTAGTGCTGAGTGCTTATCTGCTGGTCGCGATCCTCGACTCCATGCATTTCCGCGCAGCACTGCCGGCGAGCGGGCCGAGCGGGGCTACCTATAGCCGCGATCTGACCAGCGTGTTCGACGTGCTGATGGCGCCGTTGCGTGTCAGCGTCGAACGTACCTATTCGGCGCCGTTTGCGGCCGAGGCCTATGCCAAAGAAATCGTCGAGCTCGCCGACGGTTCCAATGCGCGCGCCTATCCACGTCTCGAACATGGTGGTGCACACCTACGCGACCCCGCCAGCGAACGCGGTGCGGATATTGCCGCACGTCTGATCGGTGGCATGGCGCTCGGTAGTGCGCTGGCCATCGCCTTCGGCGCGATGATGGTAACGGCCTGTGCGCGCAGCGCGCGTACACCCTGGAACACGACTGCACTTAGGATGCTGCGCGATGAAGGCGCGCTGCCGTGGCGAGTCATCTTCGGCACCGTCGCGCTGCTCGCCCTGCTGCTCGGCTGCGGCATTGAGCTCGCGCCCTATTATCATGTATTCGGTACTGATCAGGTCGGCAACGACGTGCTCTACCAAGCCTTAAAGAGCATTCGTACCGGGCTGCTTATCGGCACGCTTACGACCCTCGTCATGCTGCCCTTTGCCGTCGCGCTGGGGCTCGCGGCGGGCTATTTCGGCGGCTGGGTCGACGACGTCATTCAATACCTCTACACCA
Source organism: Pseudomonadota bacterium (assembly GCA_031362345.1). Taxonomy (GTDB): domain Bacteria; phylum Pseudomonadota; class Gammaproteobacteria; genus JADJYF01. Next base: position 13,147 of record JANLSI010000283.1, on the reverse strand, counting down.
CGCTCTCTTCAATTCCTGGCGTATTGCTGGTGGCGGCCTCGGCCTTGATGCTGGAGGTTTACATGTCGCGTCATGGCGACAGCTACGCCAGTCTCGCGGCACGCGCCGATCTGCGTCTGCTGGCCTTGTGTCTGATCCTGGGCGTGACCGCCTGGACCGGGCTGTGCCGCTACCTGCGCGGCGAAGCACTCAAACTGCGCGCGGTGGATTTCATTGAGGCAGCGCGCGCTTTCGGCGTGTCCGACGCCAAGATTCTGGCGCGCCACATCCTGCCCAACATTATGCACATTGTGATGATATCCATCGTGCTCGACTTCAGCGGCCTGGTGCTGGCTGAAGCGGTGCTGACCTATATCGATATTGGTGTCGACCCGAGCATGGAATCCTGGGGCAATATGATCAACGGCGCACGTTTGGAACTGGCGCGCGAACCGGTGGTGTGGTGGTCGCTGTGCGCAGCCTTCGTGCTGATGTTCGTGCTGGTCTTGGCGGCGAATATTTTTGCCGACGCGGTACGCGATGCCTTCGACCCACGCCTGCGCGATATGCAATGAATATCATCACCGCCCTCAGCACCAACATCGCTGGACGCGGCCTAGGTCATGCCGGATGCGCGCTAGGCCACACGGAGTCCTGAACACCATGACACCCACTCTGCTCGAAGTACAAGACCTGGCGGTGCAGTTCGGCGCGCAGAGCGCACCGGTGCGTGCGGTTGATGGCCTCAGCTTCACGGTCGCGGCCGGCGAGACCGTAGTGCTGGTCGGTGAATCGGGTAGTGGCAAGTCGATGGCGGCGCTCGCCATGACGCGCCTGCTGCCATCCACCGCGCGCATCACCAGCGGCGTGGTGCGGCTCGATGGCGAGGACTTATTCAAGCTGCCCGAGTACCGCATGCGCGATGTGCGCGGCGCGTCGATTGGTATGATCTTCCAGGAGCCACAGTCCTCATTGAATCCCGTGATGCGCATCGGCGCGCAGATCGGCGAGACCCTGGTGCGTCATCGTGGGCTCAGGGGCGCCGCTTTGCGTGCGCGCATCATTGAGCTGCTGGAGGCGGTCGGTATCGGCGAGGCCGGGTTGCGTGTCGATCAGTATCCCCATCAATTGTCGGGCGGCATGAAGCAGCGCGTGATGATTGCGATGGCGCTCGCGGCCGACCCACGTGTGTTGATTGCCGACGAACCGACCACCGCCCTGGACGTGACGATTCAGGCCCAGGTGCTGGAATTGATCAAGGCCGAGCAGAAGCGTCGCGGCATGGGAATTTTGTTCATTACTCACGACCTGGCGGTGGCCTATCAAATCGCCGACCGGGTGCTGGTGATGCGCCAGGGGCGGCTGGTCGAGAGCGGCACCCGCGACGCCTTCTATGCCCATCCTCAGCATGCTTATTCGCGTCAGCTATTCGATGCCTTGCCGAGCTGGGATAAACGTTTGCGTGAGGGCCATGCGCCGTCCCTCGAGGCGACTGAGCCGCTGCTTAAGGTGCGCGATCTCGCCATCGAGTTTCCGATTCGACGTGGGCTTTTCAAGCGCGTCGTCGCTGCAGTACGCGCGGTCGACGGCGTGACACTCGCCATTGACAAGGGCCGCACCCTGGCGGTGGTCGGCGAGTCGGGCTGCGGCAAGACCACGATGGGCAAGGGCATCTTGCGTCTCACGCCACTGGCGGGCGGCAGCGTGGAATTCGGCGGAGTGAACCTGGCGACGCTCGATGCTGCGACCATGCGTCGTTATCGCGCACAGCTGCAGGTGGTGTTTCAAGACCCGGTCGCATCGATGAATCCGCGCATGATTGTCGGCGACATCATCAAGGAAGGCATGTTGGCGCAGAACATCGGCGCCAGCGCTGCCGAGCGCGATCGGCGCGTCGCGGAACTGCTGGACCAGGTCGGGCTCGAGCTCAGCCACGCCCGTCGCTACCCCCATGAGTTCTCTGGCGGGCAGCGCCAGCGCATCTGCATCGCGCGGGCCTTGGCGGTCGAGCCGCGACTGCTGATCTGCGATGAGCCGACCTCGGCGCTCGACGTGTCAGTCCAGGCGCAGATTCTGGCGCTGTTGCGCGGTTTGCAGGAGCGCCTCGGGCTGAGTTATCTGTTCGTCACCCACAATATCGGCGTGGTCGCCTATATCGCTCACCATGTTGCGGTGATGCAAAGCGGACGTATCGTCGAGCAGGGCACGGTCGACGACGTATTACATCGCCCGCGTCACGACTACACGCGCCAATTGCTGGCGGCGGTGCCGATCATCGGACACGCGGCCTGAAGCGCAGGGTGCAGCGCGGCGGCGAGCGGGGGTGCGCCGTGCGGGGTGGGCGCGCGGCGTGAGCATCTCGGTGCGGCAACTGTGCGTCGACCTGCGCGCCATCACGGCGGTCGGCGTGCCACTCATCGTCAACAATCTCTCCAGCATCGGTGTCGGTGTGGCCGACACCCTGATGGCGTCGCGCTTGGGTTCCCAACAGCTCGCCGGCATCGCCATAGGCAGTGGTGTGTGGATAGCCCTGTTTCTGCTCGGGTTGGGTACCTTGATGGCCCTCGGGCCGACAGTCGCGCAGCATTTCGGCGCGGGACGCGATCAGGAGATCGGTCACGATACGCGCCAGGGATTGTGGCTCGCGCTGCTGATTTCCGTGACGGTCATGGTGGTCATGCGACACATGGCGTCCTTGTTCGTCGCCGTCGGTATCGAGCACGCGGTGGCGGTGCTGGCGCAGGCCTATCTCGACTGGCTGTCCTGGGGGGTGCCGGGGGCCTATGGCTATCACACCTTGAAGCAGATGAACGAGGGCATCGGACGCACCGTGCCGATCATGACGGTGGTGACGGCGGTGCTGCCGCTCAATGTGCTGCTCAACTACAGCTTTCTGTTTGGACGCCTCGGCTTGCCGGCGCTCGGCGCGCCCGGTTGCGGACTCGGCAGCGCGATAAGCTTCTGGGTGATGTTCGCGCTGCTGGGTGCGCACACGCTCTATTCGCCGCGCTATCGCCGCTTTGACCTGTGGCGTGAGATCGAGCGCCCCGATGGGGTAGCGCTCAAACGGCTGCTGGCGCTCGGCTTACCGATCGGGATGTCTTTATTTCTGCAGTCGGGGCTGTTCACGGCGGTCGCGATGTTGATGGGCGCACTGGGCAGTGCGGCGGTGGCCGCCCATCAGATCACACTTAACTATTGCGGTATCGTTTTCATGGTGCCGCTTGGTTTCGCGATGGCGCTGACAGTCAGAGTCGGGCAGGCGGTCGGTCGTCAGGACATCGATGGTGCGCGCCGTATCGGTCTAACCGGCTTTGCCCTGTGCGGCCTGTGTACCTGCACCGCTGCCGCTACCACGCTCTTGTTCGCGCCGCACATCATCGCCGTCTACACCCAGGATGCGCGGGTCGCAGCCATCGCCCTCAGCCTGTTCAAAATAGGCGCGGGTCTACAGCTGGCCGATGGCCTGCAGGCGGCGGCATCCTTCGCGCTACGCGGCTTGAAAGATACCCGCGTGCCTCTAATGCTGAATGCGCTCAACTACTGGGGTATAGGCTTTACGCTCGCCTACGGGCTCGGTCACTACGCCGATGCCGGCGCGGCGGGTATCTGGACCGGACTCACCACCACCCTGTGGGTGGCAGCGGTGTTGTTGATCGGGCGTTTCGTCTTGTTGACGCGAGGTCTGATCGACGCGGCTACGCTCGCGCAAGCAGGTCCAAGCAAGCACTGACCACAATAGGGAGGAGCTATGACTCCGCCCGATGGTCTTAGCGCTTCGCCACGCCCAGTGCCGCCAGGCGCGCCGCTGTATCAGCACCGGCCTTAACCACGCTGACGTTCTTGTCGACGTAGGCAATCTTGCCTTCGACATCGATATAGAAAGTCCAGCGCGAGGCGAAACCCATCAAGCTCAATACGCCGTAGGCCTGCGCCACTTTCTTATCCGGATCGGCCAGCACTGGGAAGTCCGCGCCATTGGCGGTTGCGAACTTGGTATTGGTCTCGGCATCGTCGGTGCTCGCCATGAAATAGGCGACCTGGTAGTTCTTCAGCAATGCGCCACTCTCACGGAGCGACTTGCATTGTGCGGTTCAGCCGCCAGTGAAGGCTTTCGGGAACCAGGCCAGCACCACGGCCGACCCGCGATAGTCGGCGAGGTGGTGTTGTTTGCCGTCGGAGCCGGCCAGGGTGAAATCCGGTGCGACGTCGCCGACGGCGAGGTCCTGAGCGTGTGTCTGCATAGCGATAGCCCCGCTGATGAGCGACAAAAATATCCCGCACGTGGCGCGAAGACGTTGGTAAAGCATGACTCTAGGTTTCCCGTGTAGCGTGATACCACTGTAGTGCATAGGGCGCGTGACGCCTATGCGCAAGGCGCGTCTGAAAAACTTCAGGCCACGGGCTCACGCATGGTTACCCATTCCTCGGCCGAAGTCGGGTGAATGCCGATGGTGCGGTCGAACAGCGTCTTGGTCGCGCCGGCCTTGATGGCAATCGCCAGTCCTTGAATTGATTCGCCGGCATCGGGCCCGATCATATGCACACCGACGACCCGATCGCTGGCGCTGTCAACCACCAGCTTCATGAGAGTTTTTTCTTGGTTGCCCGAGAGGGTGTGTTTGAGTGGGGTGAAGGTCGATTTAAAAATGGTCACGGCAGCGAATTTCTCGCGCGCCTGGGCTTCGGTGTAACCGACAGTGGCGAGATTGGGGTGGCTGAAGACGGCGCTCGGAATGTATTCGTAATCGACCGGGCGTTCGTGATCGCGATACAGATGCCAGGCCAGGGCCATGCCTTCGGCGAGCGCGACGGGTGTCAGATTTACGCGGTCGGTGACATCGCCGATGGCGTAGATCGACGGCACCGTGGAGCGGTAGTTCGCATCGACCTTGACCGCACCCGAGTCGTCGAGCGCAACGCCGCAGGCTTCGAGACCCAGCCCGGCGCAATTGGGCTTGCGGCCGGTCGCGTACATCACCAGGTCACAATCATGGCTAGTGCCGTCGTTCAGGTGCAGGCGCAGGCCGTCGGCCTCACGGGTGATGCGTGACACATCGGTGTCGAAGCGCAGCTTGACGCCTTTCTTGCGCATCTCGTCGGCGAGGAAGTTGCGCGCATCGTCGTCGAAGCCGCGCAGGAACAAAGGACCGCGATAGAGTTGCATGGTGTCGCAGCCCAGACCGTTGAAGATGCCGGCGAACTCGACCGCGATGTAGCCGCCGCCGACCACTACGGCACGTCGCGGCAGGCGCTCGAGAAAGAAAGCTTCGTTGGAAGTGATGGCGAGGTCGCTACCGGGGAAGACCGGCACATAGGGCCAGCCGCCGGTCGCTACCAGAATGCGCTCGGTGCTGATGTCACGTCCGCCGACCGTCACGGTATGCGCGTCTGTCACTACTGCGCTCTCGTGCAGCACGGTCACGCCGGCATTGTCCATGAGGCGCTGATAAATGCCATTCAGACGTTCGATTTCGCGATTCTTGTTAGCCACCAGGGTCGGCCAGTCGAAGCTGCCGTCGGCGATTTTCCAACCGAAGCCCGCCGCGTCGCGCACTTCCTCGTGGACATGGCCGGCGTAGGCGAACAGTTTCTTGGGCACGCAACCGACGTTGACGCAGGTGCCGCCCATGTAGCGTTCTTCAGCCATCGCCACGCGCGCGCCGAAGCTCGCCGACATACGTCCGGCGCGCACGCCGCCCGAGCCACCACCGATGATGAAGAGATCGAAATCGTAAGACGCCATGCTGACTCCTGGCTGTTGCCCCGGGCTTAGTATAGGGGCCGCTGGCCGCACCGATGCAGGCGAGCATGACGCGCGCTAGTGTCTTTCCGCCGCCACGCGCGGCCTGAGGGCGTTCAGGACAAGCCGGCGTAGAGCCTGGCCATGGCCTTGCGCCACAGGCGCACGGGCTTGAGCGGCATGCCAGCGTAGACGCCGGCTTCGCGGATGTCTTTCGTGATGCCGCCCTTGCCGAGCACCGTGACGTCGTCCGCCACCGTGACATGCCCGACCGTGCCGACCTGGCCGGCGAGCGTCACCCGGTTGCCGAGCCGCGTGCTACCCGATACGCCGACCTGGGACACGATCACGCAGTTTTCGCCGGTCACGACGTTATGCGCCAACATCACCAGATTATCGACCTTGGTGCCACGGCCGATGCGGGTTTCGCTGAAACGCGCGCGGTCGATAGTGGAATTGGCGCCGATCTCGACGTCGTCCTCCAGCACCACACGGCCCAGCTGGGGGATTTTGAAATGCGCGCCTTCGTGGTTGACGAAACCGAAACCGTCACCGCCGATCGATACGCCCGGCTGCAGGATGACCCGCTTGCCCAGGAAACTGTCCTCGCGCAACGTGCAGTTGGGGTAGATGACGCAGTCCTCGCCGATCTCGACCCGGTCCATGATCACGACGTTGGGGAAGATCTTGCAGCGTGGGCCGATGCGCACCTGGTTACCGATCACGACATTGGGGCCGATATAGGAGTCGTCCCCCAGCGCGGCGCTGAGCGCAACGATGGCGCTGGGATGGACGCCTTGCGCCGCGCCGAGCTGGGAGCGGGCGAACAGGCTGGCGATCCGCGCCATCATGTATTCGGGCTCGGCATGGAACAGATTGGCCTTGCCCTGAACCGGATGGGCCGGATGGCTGACGAAGGCCGCGATGACCGATGTAGCCGCTTCCTCGACATGTTTGGGGCCGCTGGCGAAGGATAGGCAATGGGGCAGGTTGTCCGACATTCCGCACACGCCTTCGATTTCAAGCGTGCCATCACCGCTGCACTCAAGCTGGAAGCGGTCCGCAATTTCGGCCAAGGAATAAGACATGGTGAACCCTCGTTCGTCTTTCGGCACAACGGCGCCGGCTGGCCGGCAAGTCTACAAGGAAGCGTTCGGCACACCAGCCACATACGCCCGCAGCGCGCCGAATGGCAGTCGCGCGCCGGTCTTTGCGCGTCGCGCAGCCAGAAAAACTTGTGTTAAATGCGGCGGTGCTCGGCGGCGTGTGCATAGGGAATCCCGCTGCCCTGGGCTATGCTCGGTGCCGCTGGGGTTCGGAAAACGGCCACTCTCAAACTTCATGTAAATAATAGATTTCAGGGGTATTCCAATAAATTTCATTGAATTATAGAATAATTCTATAATTCACTTTAGCTTTTAGTTCAAGTGCATATGTCGATAGCCATGACGAAACGGATTTTTTTCTTCGCACTGGGTGCGTTGTTGGTGTTGGTCCCGTTTCTGGCGGGGGCGGACATCTACAAGTACGTCGATGGCCATGGTCAAGTGCACCTGACCGACCGACCGGATCACGGCGGCTACCGCCGCCTGGTGAAGACCTGGAAGGGCTGGTCGGAAGCCAAGCTCAACTTCAAGGACGTGTTTAAGAACCGGCAGAAGTACAGTCCGACTATCGCCCAAGCCGCCAAGGTGCATCGCCTGCCGCCGGCGCTCCTGCATGCGGTCATCACCGCCGAGTCCGCCTACAACCCCGATGCGGTGTCGACGGCGGGCGCCGTCGGTCTCATGCAGCTCATGCCGGGTACCGCCGAACGCTACGGCGTGCGCAATCGTCGCGACCCCACCGCCAACGTGTCGGGGGGCACGCAATACTTGCGTGACCTGCTGGTCATGTTCGACGATAACCTGGTGCTGGCGCTGGCGGCCTATAACGCCGGTGAGAACGCGGTGATCAGCAACGGTCGCCGCATTCCGCCGTACAAGGAAACCGAGGTCTATGTGCAGCGGGTCTTGAAGTACTACAACGACTACAAGCGCGACATGTAATCGGCTTGACCGGCGACCCTGGCGGCCGCCGGCATCCGCCAAGCGGGTTCCTACTCGTCGGTCACGCAACCTTCCGAGGCGTTCTTCACGCACTGGATGTACTTGAACAGCGTGCCGCGCTCGGTCTTATAGGGCGGTGCGGTCCAGGCCGCACGACGGCGTGCCAGTTCGCCGTCATCGACCGCCATGCTGATGGCCTTGGTCTGCGCATCCAGCGTCACGCGGTCACCATTGTTGATCAGGGCTATCGGCCCGCCGTCCTGGGCCTCGGGCACGACATGCCCGACGATGAAGCCGTGGGAACCACCCGAGAAGCGGCCGTCGGTGATCAGCGCCACCGAATCGCCGAGTCCGACGCCCATCAGTGCTGAGGTCGGGGTCAACATTTCCGGCATACCCGGGCCACCTTTGGGGCCTTAGTAGCGATTGATGATGACGTCGCCTTTCTCGATCTTTTTCTGTTCGAGACCAGCCAGCATGTCTTCCTCGGAGTCGTAGACTTTAGCCGGGCCTTCAAAGCGCAGACCTTCCTTGCCGGTGATCTTGGCCACTGAGCCACCAGGCGCGAGGTTGCCCTTCAAGATTTGAATGTGGCCGGTCGGCTTGATCGGGTTGGACAGTGGGCGCAATACCTGCTGGCCGGCGCTGAGGCCGGGTAGCTCGGCGAGGTTCTCGGCCAGCGTCTTGCCCGTGACGGTCATACAGTCGCCGGTGATGAGCCCGGCTTCGAGCAGGAATTTCAGCACCGCCGGAATGCCGCCGACCTTGTGCAGGTCTTCCATCACGTATTGGCCGCTGGGTTTCAGATCGGCCAGGAAAGGCACCCGGTCGCTGACCGCTTGGAAGTCGTCGATCGTCAGTTTGACACTGACCGATTTGGCCATCGCGATCAGATGCAGCACCGCATTGGTCGAGCCGCCCAGTACCGTGATCACGACCATGGCGTTTTCGAAGGCGGTGCGGGTCATGATGTCGCTGGGCTTGATATCGCGTTCCATCAGCACGCGGATGGCGGCGCCAGCGCGGCGGCATTCATCCATTTTCAGCGGGTCGACCGCCGGCACCGAGGAGGAGTAGGGCAGAGTCATGCCCATCGCTTCGATGGCCGAGGCCATGGTGTTGGCGGTATACATGCCGCCGCAGGCGCCGGCGCCAGGGCAGGCGTGGCGCACGATGTCCTGACGATCTTCGTCGCTGATGGCGCCGGCGATATAAGACCCATAGCTTTGAAAGGCGGACACGATGTCCAGCACCTTGCCCTGGGAATGGCCGGGCTTGATGGTGCCGCCGTAAACCATCAGCGCCGGGCGGTTGAGGCGGCCCATGGCGATCAAGCAGCCCGGCATGTTCTTGTCACAGCCGGGGATGGAGATATTGGCGTCGTACCATTGGCCGCCCATGATGGTCTCGATGGAATCGGCGATGAGATCGCGCGATTGCAGAGAATAGCTCATGCCGCGCGTGCCCATCGAGATGCCGTCGCTGACGCCGACGGTATTGAAACGCATGCCGACTAAGCCGGCTGCCTGCACACCTTTTTTCACTTCGTCCGCCAGCGACAGCAGGTGCATATTGCAGGGGTTGCCCTCAAACCACACGCTCGCGATACCGACCTGCGCTTTGTTCAAATCTTCTTCGCTTAAGCCCGTGCCCAGGAGCATGGCCTGCGAGGCGCCCTGGGAGCGCGGTTGGGTGATACGTTCACTGAACTTGTTGAGCTTGGTCGCCATGGTTGTCTCCGGCGTGCTGTCGGCTGATAGGTGTAGGTGAAGTGAGTCAGCGCGCATGATAGCGCCACTGATGGGGGTGGCCCAAGGTGAGTGCGGTGAGCTCGCAGTGGCGAGCGACAAAATCGTTAGAATGCCGCCATCGCTTAAGCGCGTTGCGCGCAGAGTAAGCCCGAATGTCTGAACGGAGTGCGCCACTCGAAGGGGAGGCCGTCGTCGCCTGGCTGCGCCAGGTCTCGCCCTATTTCCATCAGCACCGCGCCAAAACCTTCGTCGTCTATTTTGGCGGCGAAGCGGTGGCCGATGCCGGCTTCACCAATCTGATCCGCGACCTGCTGCTGATGGCGGCGGTCGGTATCCGCCTGGTGGTGGTGTTCGGCGCGCGCCCACAGATCGAGCAGCGTCTCGCTGCACGCGGCATCACCCCGCAGGTGGTAGGCTCCCTGCGGGTGAGCGATGCGCAGACCATGTACGAAGTGCGCGAGGTAGTCGGCGCCATGCGTCTCGACATCGAGGCGGCGTTTTCCTTCGGCAGCCGGGGTGGCCCCTTGTCCGCCGCCAGTTGTCGCATCGCCAGCGGCAACTTCGTGCTGGCGCGACCGGCCGGCATCATCGAGGGCGTCGATCTGCTCTTCACCGGCGTGGTGCGCACGGTCGACAGCAAGGCCATCGCTGCGCGTCTCGACCAGGGTGAAATCGTGCTGCTCGCACCGCTCGGCTATTCGCCAACCGGCGAGCTGTTCAATCTCAAGGCCAAGGATCTTGCCGCGACGGTCGCCGCTGAAATCGACGCGGCCAAGCTCATTCTGTTGACCGATCGCGATGGCATCATCGGTGCGGGTGGCGAGATCGCTCGTCAGTTGACTTTGCATCAGGCGCAGCAGCTGCGCGAGACCAAGCGGGCTGACTTGATTGACTTCGAGCCACTTGATACCGGCATTGCCGCTTGCGAGCTCGGGGTCGACCGCGCGCACATCGTCAGCCGGTTGGTCGATGGTGCGTTACTGCGCGAACTATTCACCCGCGATGGCATCGGCACCATGCTCAGCAGCGCACCCTTCGATCAACTGCGCGAGGCGCGGCTTGAGGACGTCGGCGGAATACTCGAACTCGTGCAGCCGCTCGAAGCTCAAGGTTTGCTGGTCAAGCGTTCGCGCCAGAAACTTGAGACTGAAATCGATCACTTCGTGGTGATGGTGCGTGAGAGTACGGTGGTGGCCTGCGGTGCGCTTTATCCTTACGGCGAACAGGGCATGGGTGAGATTGCCTGTATCGCGGTGCACCCCGATTACCGCGGCGGGCAGTTCGGCGACGTGCTGCTCGATGCCCTTGAGCGGCGCGCGCGTGACGCCGGGCTTAAGTCAGTGTTCGTGCTTACAACCCAGGCCACCCAGTGGTTCAACGAGCGCGGCTTCGTCGCCGGGGCGATCGATAGTTTGCCGATCGCGAAGCGTGAGCTGTACAACTATCAACGTAATTCTGCGGTATTGATCAAACCGGTGGCCTAGTCGACGCCCCTCCAGGGCGGATCAATAATCCACCTTATCCTCGACCCCATATCCCCGTTTTGGGATCAGCATAGTGCGCTCGAACTCGCACACCGCCGTGCCATCGCTCTTCTTGCCCCAGGTGCGTACCGTGACGATGCCGGCGGTTGGGCGGGATTTCGATTCACGCTTCGCCAGCACTTCCGATTCTGCATACAAGGTATCGCCGACGAACACCGGCGCCGGTAGTTTGATTTCCTTCCAGCCGAGATTTGCAATCGCTTTTTGACTGACGTCGCTGACACTCATGCCCACCACCAGCGCGACAGTAAAGGCACTGTTGACCAGCAGCTTGCCGAATTCCGAAGCCTTGGCGTACTCGGCATCGAAATGCAGCGGATGAGTGTTCATGGTCAAGAGCGCGAACCAGGTGTTGTCCACTTCGCTTATGGTGCGGCCGGGACGATGCTGGTAAATGTGCCCGATCTCGAAATCTTCGAAATAGCGGCCGAAGGTTTCGCGAAAGGTCTTGGGGCCGACTTGCTTGACGTTTTGCACCATGGCGGTCTCCAGGCGGCGACGCCACGCGGGCGTGGTTGGAGTGAAAAAAAGAACGGCGGCTTAGAGCCGCCATATCAAATCGCTAGGCAGGCCGCAATCAGGTGGCCTGCTCGGTCTCTTTCTCAAACTCAACCCCGATGTCACCGTTCTTGACCGTGATAAGGACATGGCCGCCGTTGGCGAGGCGTCCGAACAGGATGTCCTCGGCCAGTGATTTCTTGATCTTGTCTTGAATCAACCGCGCCATCGGTCGCGCGCCCATGATCGGATCGTAGCCATGCTCTGCCAGCCACAGGCGCGCCGCGCTATCGACTTCCATGGTGACCTTCTTGGCATCGAGTTGGGTTTCGAGTTCGACCAGGAATTTATCCACCACATGGCTGATTGTATCGGGCGCGAGCGCGCTGAACTCGATAATGGCGTCGAGTCGATTGCGGAATTCAGGGCTGAACATGCGCTTGATTTCGCCCATCGCGTCGGCGCTGTGATCCTGTCGGGTGAAGCCAACCGAGGATCGGCTCATGCGCTCGGCACCGGCATTGGTGGTCATGACAATAATGACGTTGCGGAAATCCGCCTTGCGGCCGTTGCTGTCAGTCAAAGTGCCGTGGTCCATGACCTGCAGCATGATGTTAAAGACGTCGGGATGGGCCTTCTCCATTTCGTCCATCAACAGCACCGCGTGGGGCTGCTTATTGACCGCTTCAGTGAGCAAGCCACCGGTGTCATAACCGACGTAGCCCGGCGGCGCGCCGATCAAGCGCGATACAGTGTGACGCTCCATGTACTCGGACATATCGAAACGGATGAGTTCGATGCCCATGATGCGTGCGAGTTGGCGGGTGACTTCGGTCTTGCCGACACCGGTCGGGCCCGCGAACAGGAAAGAGCCGATCGGCTTTTCAATATTGCCGAGGCCCGAACGCGACATCTTGATCGCCGCCGCCAGGCTCGCAATAGCGTCGTTCTGACCGAACACGACCATCTTCAAATCGCGCTCAAGATTCTTCAGCACGCCCCGATCGGAGGTCGACACGGCCTTGGGCGGAATGCGCGCGATTTTGGCAACGATTTCTTCGATGTCACTGACACCGATGGTCTTGCGCCGCTTGGAGGCTGGCAGCAGGCGCTGGCGCGCGCCAGCCTCGTCAATGATGTCGATTGCCTTGTCAGGCAGGTGACGATCGTTGATATAGCGATGGGTGAGCTCCACCGCTGAACGCAGCGCCTGGTTGGTGTAGCGCACGTCGTGATGATCCTCGAAGCGCGACTTCAAGCCTTGCAGGATCTTGACCGCCTCGTCCTCGCTCGGTTCGCCGACATCAATCTTTTGGAAGCGCCGCGCCAGCGCCCGATCCTTCTCGAAGATCCCGCGGTATTCCTGATAAGTGGTCGAGCCTATACATTTCAGATCGCCCGAGGCGAGCATCGGCTTAATCAGGTTGGATGCATCCATCACGCCGCCCGAGGCAGCGCCCGCACCGATGATGGTGTGGATTTCGTCGATGAACAGCACTGCGCCTTCCTCGCGTTTCAGCTGCGCGAGTACATTCTTCAGGCGCTTCTCGAAATCGCCGCGGTACTTAGTGCCGGCCAGCAGTG
>JANLSI010000257.1:0-3771 GCA_031362345.1 Pseudomonadota bacterium | reverse complement strand
TCTTGCGCGCCTTGGCAGCGGCGCAGGCGTCAAAAATGACCGAGGCCGGGTCCGCTCCCGGCCCCTGGGAAATGACCGTGATGCCAAGGCGCTCGCCCCAGCGCTGGAGCTGGTCGACCGCTGCGGCGCGGAAGGTGTCGCCTGCCGCCAGCATCACCGTGCGACCTTCATTGTGCAGCCGGTGGGCGATCTTGGCGATGGTGGTGGTCTTGCCCGCACCATTCACGCCCACCACCAGAATGATGTAAGGGCCGTCGGAGCGCGCGCTGTATTCGAAGGCTTGCTGACAGGGTTCGAGGATGGCGGTCATCTCGTCCTGCACCGCCTGCGCCGGCGACTGGTGGGCCGGAATGCGCTTGACCTTCTCAACGATACGCGCGGTCGCGCTCACACCGACATCGGCCGATAACAATAGAGTTTCGAGGGCTTCCAACGCTTGCGCGTCGAGACGCGTGCGGCCCGTGAAGAGGCGTTGTACGCCATTGACGAGACTGTCGCGCGTACGCGCGATACCGGCTTTGAGTCGACTGAACATTTAAGCTTGAGCGCGCGATCGCAAATCACAACGGTAATCCGCTGACGCGGAATACGCTATCCTAACATCCGCGCCCCTAGCCCGTCCCGACAGCCTGCGGTCGCCGATCCCTCACGCCTTCGGAGCTCTTACCATGCGATTCCTGCCTCTGGCCGCGGCGCTGTGCGGCGCGCTTCATTGTCTGTCCGCCCAGGCCGCATCCCGCACCCACGAATACCCGCTCGATAATGGCCTTAAGCTCATCGTGCAGGAAGATCACCGTGCCCACGTTGCGGTGGTGCAGGTCTGGTACCGGGTCGGCTCATCCTACGAACACGATGGCATCACCGGTGTGTCCCACGCCCTCGAACATATGATGTTCAAAGGTACCAAACGCTTCGGTCCCGGCAAGTTCTCGGCCACGGTTGCCGCCCATGGCGGCCGGCAGAATGCGTTCACAAGCTCTGATTACACCGCGTACTACGAAGAATGGTCGGCCGACAACGTCGAGCTCAGCTTCGATCTCGAAGCCGATCGGATGCGCAATCTCGTCATCGACGACGCCGAGTTCAAAAAAGAAATCAACGTCGTACTCGAAGAGCGCCGCCTGCGCACTGACGATTCGCCCGAGTCGCTGGCGATGGAGGCGGCCCAGGCCGTCGCTTATCTCACCAGCCCCTATCGTTATCCCGTGATCGGCTGGGAAGCCGACATCAAGAACATGACGGCAGTCGATCTGCGTGCCTGGTATCAACGCTGGTACGGACCCAACAATGCCATCGTGGTGGTGGTCGGCGATGTGCAGCCCGAGGCCGTGCATGCGCTCGCCAAAAAGTACTTTGGACCGCTCGCCGCGAGCGACGTCGCGCCAGCCAAAGATCGCCCCGAAATAGCCCAGCACGGCACCAAGCGTGTCGTGCTGAACAGCAACAAGGCGCGCGTCCCCTATCTGGTGTTGGCTTATAAGGCGCCGGTGCTGGCCCAGGCGCTGCGCGGCGACGGCGTCGCCGAATGGGAGCTTTATGCCCTCGATGTGCTGGCCGCGATGCTGACCGGCGACGACAGCGCGCGCCTCAAACGCGAACTAGTGCGCGGTCGTGAGATCGCCAGCAGCCTGAGCGCCGGGGTCGAAACCGCCGCACGTCTGCCGACGCTTTTTTCCTTGAGCGCCGTACCGGCCGAAGGCACCAGTCTTGAGCAGCTGGAGCAAGCCATCACTGAGCAGCTGAACGGGCTCGCCGATCACCCGCCGACTGCCGCCGAATTGGAGCGCATCAAGACCCAGGTGGTCGCCGATACGGTCTTTCAGCGGGATTCCATGCAGCACCAAGCGATGACCATCGGCGCACTTGAGGCGGTCGGACTGGGCTGGAAATACCGCGACACCTATGTCGACAAGATCAAAGCGGTGAGCGCCGAGCAAGTGCTCGCAGTCGCCAAGAAATACCTCGTGCCGCAAGGCCTGACGGTGGCCTACCTGCAGCCGGAGTAAGCGCGATGAAACACCTTCCTCTCACCATCATGTCGTTTTCGTTTTGCCTGCTGACCGCCGCCACGGCCGTGGCAGGGCCCCGCATCGAACATTGGCAGACCAGCAACGGTGCGCGGGTCTATTTCGTCGCGGCGCCGGAAATCCCCATGCTAGACACACGCGTGGTATTCGCCGCCGGCAGCGCCCGCGACGGTGCCCATGCCGGCGTCGCCGGTCTCACCAACGGGCTCTTGAACGAGGGCGCAGGCGACCTTGACGCCGACGCGTTCAACGAACAACTGAGCGCGACAGGCGCGGTGATGGGCCAAGGCGCCGAGCGCGATATGGCCTACGCCAGTCTGCGCACGCTGGCAGACGGCGAGCATGCAGAACGTGCGCTGGCGCTCTTCGTCACCGCGCTCGCCAAGCCGCGTTTCGAACCCGCCGCTGTCGAGCGCGACCGTGCCCGCACCCTGGTCGGCCTCAAGCACAAGGAACAATCGCCCGATGCCGTCGCCGCAGACCTGTTCTACGCCAGCCTCTATCCCAGTCATCCCTACGGCTCGCCACCCGACGGCACTCCCGCCAGTATCGCTGCACTGTCTCGCGACGACATTCGTGCCTTTCACCGGCGCTACTACGTCGCACGCAACGCCGTCATCGCCATCGTCGGCGCGATCGACCGAGCGCGTGCTGCGGCGATCGCGGAGCAGCTCAGTCACGCCTTACCGCCGGGCGAACGGGCGCCCGCGCTGCCGCCGGTCGAAATCCCGCCGGCGCAACAAAAGCATGTCGATTTCCCTTCCATTCAGAGCCACGTGATCATCGGCATGCCGGGTATCAGTCGCGGCGATCCCGATTATTTTTCGCTGCTGGTTGGCAATCAGGCGCTGGGCGGCAACGGCCTAGTCTCGATCTTGTTCAACGAGGTGCGCAACAAACGCGGCCTGTCCTATAGCGTTTCAAGCTATTTCATTGCCATGGCCCAGCCCGGCCCCTTCGTCGCTGAACTGCAGACCGATAGAAAGCAGCAAGACGAGGCACTCAAGGTCTTGCGTGGCACGGTCCGCGATTTCATCGAACAAGGTCCGCCCGCGGGTAGCATCGAAGCGGCGCGCCAGAATCTCGTCGACAGCTTCCCGCTGCGGGTCGCCAGCAACCGCCAGATTGCTGAATACCTCGCCATGATCGGCTTCTACGATTTGCCTCTCGACTATTTAGAGACCTTCACCGCCAAGGTCGCGCAAGTGACACCGGCGATGGTCAAGGAAGCCTTCGCGCGGCGCGTGCCGCCCAAGGGTCTGACCACCGTGGTAGTCGGCCGCGCCGCCAATGACGACAAAGGCCGCTGAAGCGCGATGGCGCGCCCTGCCGAGCACAGCATACGCATCATCGGCGGGCGTTGGCGCGGCACCCGCATTGCGGTGGCCGATCGCGCGCAGTTGCGGCCCAGTGCGGACCGGGTGCGCGAGACCTTGTTCAACTGGTTGGCGCCGGAACTGGCGGGCGCGCGCTGTCTCGATCTCTTCGCCGGCACCGGTGTGCTCGGCTTCGAAGCGCTGTCGCGCGGCGCCCTTAGCCTCGACCTGGTGGAAAAGGACGGCGCGCTGGTGGCGCGTATGAAGGCGCTTAAGGACCGACTCAAGGCCGACGAAGCAAGCGTCCACGGCGCCGACGTGCTGACTTGGTTGAACGGCGTCGCCACACCCTACGATGTGATATTCCTCGACCCGCCCTTTCACCGCGACCAAGTCACCGCCGTACTGGCACGCCTCGCGCGCGGCTG
>JANLSI010000668.1:0-2393 GCA_031362345.1 Pseudomonadota bacterium | reverse complement strand
GCAACGGCAGATGACCGCGTGGCGCCGGATAAACCAGACAGCGCGCATCGTCGTCGAAATAGGCCCACGCGCGCAAAATGCCCAGCGGATAGACGCTCTGCACGCGCAGCCGGCCGAGCGTGAGCCAGCCGCGTCGTTGCGCGACACACCGTAGTTGCGTGCTCACTAGGCTGGCGCCGGGCAGATCGAGTTCTATCTGATAGCGTTGGTTAAAGCGCCGCGCGTCACGCGCCATGCCCGCCGGCCACGGACCGACTTCCAGTCGCAGGCGTGGCAGACGCGCGGCATTGTCGAAGTGGCATTCGAATACGGCGTCTGCGCCGACGAATACCGCTGCCGCCCGTGCACCGTGGTAGGCCAGGCCGGTGAGATTGCGGTAGGTGTGCAGCATCGCCACCAGCAGCAGGCCGAACATCAGAAAGGCCAACAGATAGCCCAGCGCATTGTCGTAATTGATGGCGCCTACCAGGATCACCAGCAGCATGGCGCCGAAGGTCACACCACTCGCATTGGGAAAGATGTAGACGTGTGAGCGGTCGAGACGTTGCGGCAGGGCCGGCGCGGCGACGGCCATCAAGGGATGGGCACGGCGCGTAACAGCTGCTCGCGCACGAAGCCGGCATCGACGCCGCGCGTGGTGTCGGCGGGGCGCAGACGATGCACGGCTACGCTCGGCAACACCGCCTGAATATCGTCCGGTAGGACATGGCTACGACCATCGATCAGGGCCCAGGCGCGCGCCGCCCGCAACAATGCGAGCCCGGCGCGCGGCGACAGCCCGCAACTGAACTGCGGCGCACGACGGCTGTAGTCAAGCAAGTCCTGCACATAGTCCAGTAGCGCGTCGCTGACGTGTACACCATCGACCTTGTCCTGCAGGACCAGCAATTCTTCTTGGCCGAGGACCGGCGCCAGTTCCGACAGTGCCACCCGCCGGTCGGACGCCGACAGCAAGGCGCGCTCGGCACGGCGGTCGGGATAGCCGAGCGAAATGCACATGAGAAAACGATCGAGCTGCGATTCCGGCAAGGGGAAGGTGCCGATCTGGTCGATGGGATTCTGGGTGGCGATCTCGATGAACGGCCGTGGCAGCCTATGGGTTTCATTCTCGATGGTGACCTGGCGCTCTTCCATCGCCTCCAGCAACGCGCTCTGGGCACGCGGTGTAGCGCGGTTGATCTCGTCGGCCAGCACCACATGGCTAAAGATCGGGCCAGGATGAAACGTGAAGCGTGCCGCATCCCGTGCATAGACATAGACACCAAGCACATCGGCCGGCAGCAGATCGCTGGTGAACTGGATACGTTTGAAATCGACACCCATGAGGCGCGCCAGCAGATGCGCCAGGGTAGTTTTGCCGACGCCGGGCAGGTCTTCGATGAGCAGATGGCCGCGTGCCAGCAGGCAGGCCAGAGCCAGACGGATCTCGGCCGATTTGCCGAACACCACTTGCTCGGCGGTCTTGATCACCCCCGCCAGCCGCATGCGTAGGGCGTCTCCCGCAGCGCTCGCACGCAGGCGCGGTTCGATGACTTGTTCGATGGGGCGTTGTGACACGACATCCTCGCTAAGTGGGGCGCGCCGGACCGTCCGGCGCGACTAAAGCGGCTATCCGCCTGGCGCCGCGCTCAAGTTATCGGCGCAATTTCCGTTGATCTGGACTCGGAGTTCGGCTCAACCCTGCGCCCGAGCGACAGCTTAAACAAGCTGACTACCGTGCGCGAGCCACCCCGCAGGCCGCGTGGACACCTGGAGGAAGACCGCTGCGATAACGCCGGCAGCGATCAAAGGAAGGCAATGAACAAATACGATTTCGTCGTCATCGGCAGCGGCCCGGCCGGTCAGAAGGCCGCGATTCAAGCGGCTAAGCTTGGCCGCACCGTGGCCCTGGTCGAGCGCTCGTTCTCCATCGGTGGGGCCTGCGTGCATACCGGCACCATTCCCAGCAAAACGCTGCGCGAAGCGGTGTTGTACTTGTCCGGCTGGCGTCAGCGCGGGTTCTACGGACGCAGCTATCGGGTCAAGGAGCGCATCACCGCTGAGGACTTAATGCAGCGCCTGGACATTACCATCCGCCACGAAATTGAGGTTCTGATGCACAAGCTGCATCGCAATTTCGTCGACACCATCGCTGGCAATGCGGTCTTTGAGTCGCCCCATGTACTGCGCATCGAGACCGGCAGCGACGAGGTACGGATGATCGAAGCCGATAAAATTTTGATCGCGACCGGTTCGCGTCCCGTGCAGCCACCCGGCATTCCCTTCGACCACCCTAACGTGGTCGATAGCGACAATATCCTCGACATGAAAGAGCTGCCGCGCACCGTGGTGGTGGTGGGTGCCGGCGTGATCGGCGTCGAATACGCCGCGATGCTCAGTGCGCTCGATATCGG